>CAZKWM010000001.1:0-20439 GCA_964556405.1 uncultured Methanotrichaceae archaeon
CTGAGGTACATGGATACGCCTCAGTACCTGCGCAGGCTTCTCATCCCCAGGAAGGAGGAGCTTAGGCATGTCGGAATTCTGCCGCCGCTACGAACCGTTCATCATCCGTTGAACTCAAAGTCGTCAGCGCTCAAGGTCGGCGAGTTCAGAGTCGGAGCTGTAGTCGAGAGCGTCGGATCTGATAATGGCGTCTGGGTGGAAATCGGAGTCGATCGCCCTGTGCCCCTGGTTGCGGACAAGACAAAAAAATACCGCCCGGGGCAACGCTTGAATGTCAGGATCTTTTCGCTAGATCCGCTCGCCGCTGAGCCCGTGGATAAGAAGGACATACCCCTGTACTGGGGGTACGAGACCGAGGTAGTGGGAAGCCTGGAGGATTATCTCAGGGCGGCCAAAGCCTACGTCGTACTCACCTCTAGGAAAGGAAGTGACTTGACCACCGACCTACTCCAAGAGGTAGGACGGCTGGGCAAGGGCGACCTTGCGGTGGTATTCGGCTCTCCTGCACGAGGCGTTGATGTATTCTTGAGCAAAGAGAGCATGGAAAGGCATTGCATGATTAACACCATTCCGCATCAAGGGACTGAGACGGTGAGGACTGAAGAGGCGGTCTTCGCAACCCTTGCATTGCTCAACCTGGTGCGCTTGGAGGAGTAAATGGCACATATACACAGACCTAGGCGAGGTTCCCTGTCCTTCAGCCCGAGAAAGAGGGCGAAGTGCGAGGTCCCTAAGATAAGGTCCTGGACTGAGGCTGGAGACAAGGCCAGGGTGGCCGGGTTTGCGGGTTACAAGGCTGGCATGACCCACGTCGTTATGATAGATGACAGGCCCCGAAGCCTCACCGAGGGCATGGAGATAAGTGTCCCTGTGACGGTGGTCGAGGTACCACCCATGAATGCCGTGGCGGTCAGAGCCTACGAGAATTACAACGGCGCTCAGAGGCCCGCGGCCGAGGCCTGGGCAGAGAACCTGGACCCAGAGCTGGCAAGAACCCTCCCCCTGCCCGAGAAGACCAGAGGAAGCTCCCTAGATAGCCTAGATCTAGACGGCATAACCGAGATTAGAATTCTCGCCCACACCAACCCTATCCTTGTAACAGGCATCCCCAAGAAGAGGCCCGAGCTCATGGAGATCCCCATCACTGGCGGGTCCATCCAGGAGAAGCTGGCTCTGGCCAAGAGCCTTCTTGGGCAGCAAATACCCATAAGCAGCGTCTTTTCTTTAGGAGACCTCCTGGATGTCTCTGCAGTAACCAAGGGCAAGGGAACCCAGGGACCTGTAAGGCGCTGGGGAATTGCAATTCAGAAGAGGAAGCACGCCAGGACCGGAAAGATGAGGCACGTAGGAAACCTGGGTCCCTGGCACCCGGCCCACATAAGCTGGAGGGTACCACAGCTCGGCCAGATGGGATACCAGCAGAGGACGGAGTTCAACAAAAGGCTCATGGGCCTGGGCGATAATGGGGCCGACATCACCCCTGCCGGAGGCTTCCCAGGCTACGGCGTAATCAGGAACCAGTATGTTCTGGTCAAGGGCAGCCTGCCTGGCCCCATCAAGAGGCTTGTGCGGATGAGATCTGCTATAAGACCTGGAATGAACGTGTCTGGCAAGGCGCCGGAGCTCATGTACGTCAGCAAGGAGTCCAAGCAGGGATTGAGATGAAGGCGAACGTCATAGATATTACTGGTAACCAGGTAGGTCAGGTCGATCTGCCACCTGTATTCGATGAAGAGTACAGGCCCGACCTCATCAAGAGGGCGGTTCTGGCAGCCCAGGCCAATAGGCTTCAGGCCTACGGCCCCCATTTCTACGCGGGCATGAACACCTCAGCCCAGTCCTGGGGTCCGGGCCACGGAGTATCCAGGGTGCCCAGAATAAAGAATGGCCGCAGGGCTGCAGGCATACCCATGGCCAAGGGCGGCAGAAGATCCCACGCCCCTCAGCCAAACGCCGACTACAGCGAGAAGATCAACGTCAAGGAAAGGCAGAAGGCCATAAGGTCCGCCATAGCGGCCACGGCCGTGCCTGAGATCGTCAAGGGCAGAGGACACCTCTTCACCCGCGAGGTTCCGGTAGTGGTCCAGGATAACCTGGAGACCATAACTAAGACCTCAGATGTCAGGAAATTCCTCGTAGCTGCTGGCCTTTGGGACGACGTAGAGAGGGCCAAGAACGGCAAGAGCGTCAGGGCCGGCAGGGGCAAGATGAGAGGAAGACGGTACAGAATGCCAAAGAGCATCCTGGTGGTAGCAGGCCAGGACCAGGGCCTGGGAAAGGCGGTAAGAAACCTGCCCGGCGTTGACTTCGCAACACCGGATACCTTAAATACAGAGCTTCTTGCGCCCGGAACCCATGCCGGAAGGCTGACCCTCTGGACCGAGTCCTCCCTTCAGAAGCTAAGTCAGAAGATGTCCCAGAGGTAATCACGATGATCATCAAGAGTCCCCTCATCACTGAGAAGGTCACGGGCATGATCGACTCCAACAACACTCTGGAGTTCACCGTGGACATGAAATCCGTCAAGCCCGAGATCGTCAAGGCCATAGAGGATCAGTTCAAGGTGGAGGTGGTCTCCATAAGGACCATGATCACCCCCCGGGGAGAGAAGAAGGCCGTGGTGAAGCTGGCAGGAGATAACTCTGCCAATGAGCTTGCCACAAGGCTCGGACTGCTGTAGGTGGGTCTATGGGAAAGAGAATCATATCACAGAACCGAGGTAAGGGATCGCCCACTTACAGGGCGCCGTCCCACAGGTACAGGGCAGACATCATCCACATCAAGGTTGATAAAGATCAGACTGTGAAGGGCGTTGTGGAAGAGATAGTGCGCGACCCCGCCAGATCGGCTCCCGTGGCTTTGGTGGCCCTGGAGAACGGCGAGGAGAGGTACATCCTAGTCCCCGAGGGCATCTTCGTGGGCCAGGAGGTCGCCTGCGGAGTATCCGCACCCATAGAGCCCGGAAACACCTTACCCCTGGCCGAGATCCCGGAGGGAGTCCCCATCTGCAACATAGAGTCCCTGCCGGGACACGGGGGCCAGTTCGCCAGAGCCTCAGGAGTTCATGCTATACTGGTAGCCCATGACGCCGGTGCAACCGTCGTCCAGCTTCCAAGTGGCGAGATGAAATGGCTCAACCCTGCCTGCATGGCAACCATAGGTGTGGTGGCCGGCGGCGGCAGGACTGACAAGCCCCTGGTAAAGGCCGGCAAGAGCTTCTACAAGTTCCAGTCCAAGGCCAAGAAGTGGCCCATAGTCAGAGGCGTGGCCATGAATGCCATAGACCACCCCTTCGGTGGCGGTGGAAGGCAGCACCCTGGCAGGCCCAAGACCGTGAGCAGGAATACTCCTCCTGGAAGAAAGGTCGGGTCCATAGCCGCAAGGAAGACTGGTAAGCGCTAAGGGGGTTAGAGATTGGCTAAGAAGTCTACATCCAAGATGCCTAAGAGAAAGGAGGAGTTCCTGTACAGGGGCAAGAAGATGGCAGACCTCTCCAAGATATCTGTGGAAGAGGTAGCCGAGCTGCTCCCTGCGCGCCAGAGGAGATCCATCAAGCGAGGATTCTCCAAGGAGCACAAGAAGCTCCTGGCCAACCTGAAAGCCAAGGACTCCATCCGAACCCATCTCAGGGACATGATAATCTTCCCTGACATGGTGGGCAAGAGCATAGAGATTCATAACGGCAAGACTTTCGAGAAGGTGGAGATACTGCCTGAGATGGTGGGCCACTACTTCGGTGAGTTCGCTCTAACTAGGGCGAGGGTTACCCACGGCAGCGCCGGAGTCGGTGCCACCAGGTCGAGCAAGTACGTGCCGCTGAAGTGAGGTGTGAAGTTTGGGAAGATTGAACTATTCGAGAGATGCAGTAGGGCGCTCCTCCAGGGCCATGGGAAGCGAGCTCCACATCTCACCTAAGCACGCCCGCGAGATCTGCAGGACCCTCCGCGGCATGAAGGTGAAGGAGGCCCGGTCTTTCCTGGAGGACGTGGTGGCTCTAAAGAGGCCCGTGCCCTTCAAGAGATATAGAAGAAACGTAGCCCACAGGGCCAACATGCCCGGCTGGGATGCAGGCAGGTATCCCCAGAAGGCTGCCAGAGCAGTCCTCGTAGTCCTCGAAAACGCTGCCAGCAACGCCGAGTACAAGGGCCTGGAGGCTGACAACCTGAAGGTATTCCACGCCGGAACCCTGAAGGGCAGGGTCATACGTGGCTGGATGCCCAGAGCCATGGGTAGAGCTACCCCCAAGAACACCGAGACCGTCACCATAGAGATGGTCCTCTCGGAGGGACGCTAAAATGTCCGTCGAGAAGAAGTTCGTCCAGGACGGCTTCACCAAAGCCCTGGTGGATGAGTACCTGGCCAAGGAGCTTAACCGCGCCGGATACGGCGGCATGATCATAAACAGGACCCCCATGGGGACCCAGATCACGGTCTACGCAGAAAAGCCCGGCATGGTCATAGGCAAGGGTGGCAAGCTCATCAGGAAGATCACCCGCGACCTAGACAGAAGGTTCAGGCTGGACAACCCCCAGATCGACGTTCAGGACGTCGGCAGGGGAGATTACAATGCCCGTGTGGTTGCCAACAGGCTGGCCAGCTCCCTCGAGCGCGGCTGGTACTTCAGAAAGGCCGGCCAGTCCATGCTGAGGAGAGTTATGGACTCCGGAGCCAAAGGCTGCGAGATCATCATCAGCGGAAAGCTGACTGGCCCAAGATCCAGGACCGAGAAGTTCGTGGCAGGGTATATCAAGCACTCTGGAAAGCCCGCCGACGAGATCGTGGACACCGGCTACTCAGTGGCCGTCAAGAAGCTGGGAGTCATAGGCTGCCAGGTAAGGATCATACCACCTGACAAGACCCCGCCCGACCAGTTCAACATAATTGCGGCACCCCAGGCTCCTGTAGAAGAGAGGCCAGTCGAGGTCAAGCTCTCCGAGCCTACAGCTACGTCTGTGCCTGCGGCATCTCCCGTCGATGAGAATAAGTCCGAGCTTGATGTCCTGCTGGAATCCGAGCCCTCTCAGACGCCTAGCGCCACAGCTTCCCCTGAGGTCGTAGAAGAAGCAGCGCCCGCTCAAGAGGCACAGACTCAGGCTGAGGGCGAAGCCAAGCCTGCTCAGGAGTGATAACCGATGGCGATGCTCAAGGTAGAAGATGTAAGAAACATGAGTGCTGAGGAAATCGAAGAGGAGCTTAGAAACCTCGAATCAGAGCTCATAAGAGCGAAGGGCATAGTCGCCGCCGGCGGTGCTCCGGAGAATCCCGGCAGAATCAGGGATATCAAAAGGACCATCGCTAGGATAAAGACGGTCCAGACGGAGCGCGCTTAAAGGAAATGACGCCGGAGAACCTGACCAGGCACGAACTGATAGGCCTTGCGGTTGAGGTAGCAGATAGCACCAACCCGAGCCTTACAGGCATCTCCGGAAGGGTGGTGGACGAGACCAGAAACACCCTGGTGGTGGAGACAAAAGATGGTGAAAAGCGTGTGCCTAAGGCATGCGCCAGGTTCACCTTCACCCTGCCTGACGGGAGACGGGTCCGAGTTGAGGGGTCTGTCCTGGAGTCCCAGCCCGAGAACAGAATAAACAAGAGAGTTAAGAGGTGGAAATTATGAGGGATATCGGACTGGATGTCGCACCCCCGGCTGGGGAGTGCCACGATCCGAAGTGTCCCTTCCACGGCAGGCTCCCTGTCCGCGGCCAGATCTTTGACTGCGTCGTGGTCAGCGACAAGATGGAGAACACCGTGGTGGTCATGAGAGAGTTTGAGAGGAAGATGCCTAAGTTCGAGAGATTCGAGAAGAGGCAGGCCAAGATTCACGCTCACAACCCCCCATGCATCAATGCCAAGGAGGGCGACCGGGTGAAGATAGCCGAGTGCAGACCCCTTAGCAAGACTAAGGCCTACGTAGTGGTGGAGGTCCAGAAATGAGGGGACATAAGGCCAAGATCCCAAGGGCCATCAACACCGGCTGCTACCTGGACTGCGTGGACAATACCGGAGCCAGGACACTATTCGTTCTGGCGGTAAACAAGTACAGGGGCGTCAAGAACAGACAGCCCTGTGCGGGCATCGGCGACATGGTAGTGGTCTCCGTGAAGAAGGGGACCCCCGAGATGAGGAAGCAGATCATGAAGGCGGTCATAGTCAGGCAGAAGAAAGAGTTCAGGAGACCTGACGGCCTGAGGATAAGCTTCGAGGACAACGCCGCTGTCATCGTGGACGACGAGGGCGTGCCCAAGGGCTCTGAGGTAAAGGGACCCGTGGCCAGAGAGGTGGCTGAGAGGTTCGGAAAGATAGCCTCGGCCGCATCCATGATAGTGTGATTGCCATGAACAGCACTCAACCAAGAAAGCAGAGAAAGGCCAGGTTCACAGCCCCCCTGCACCTGAGGCAGAAGTTCGTTCATGCCCCCTTGAGCAAGGAGCTTCGCGCCGAGTTCAAGAAGAGGTCGATTCAGATCAAAAAGGGCGACACCGTCAAGGTACTCCGTGGCGATCATGCGGGCACCGAGGGCGAGGTCCAGGACGTGGATCTCAAGAAGACCCTCATAAAGGTGGCCGGAGTCAGCAACTTCAGAGCCGATGGAACCGAGATACCAAGGCCCATCCACCCATCCAATGTGATGGTGACCAAGCTGAACATTGAGGATGCCAAGAGAGAGAAGATCTTCACGAGGCGATCGGAGTGACTAGACATCAAAAGAGGGTCACAGTACCCGTAAGCTGGCCCATAAGCAGAAAGACACATTCCTGGGTGGCCAAGACCTGCCCCGGTCCTCACTCCGCCGAGGGGAGCATGCCGCTCATTATGGTCGTAAGGGACCTGCTCCACCTGGCAGACAATGCCCGTGAGGCTAAGATGATTCTCTACGAGGGCAAGGTCCTGGTGGACGGCAGGGCCAAGAAGGATTACAAGCTGCCGGTAGGCCTCTTCGATATCATATCGATACCCCTCCTTAACAAGAGCTACAGGATGCTCAAGGACTCCAGGGGAAGGTTCTACTTGAATCCCTTGGACGGAGGGGATGCCAAGAAGCTGGCCAGGATTGAGAACAAGACCTCCATCAAGGGAAATAAGCTTCAGCTCAACCTCTTCGACGGGACGAACACCCTGGCCGAGGGCGAGTTCAAGACCGGAGACTCCCTGATACTCTCCATTCCCGAGAGAAATATCGAGGACAGGATAGAGTTCAAGGTGGGCAACTTAGCCATAGTCCTGGGAGGAAAGCACACCGGCCAGATGGGCAAGGTTAAGGAGATCCAGGTGGTCAAGTCCTCCAGGCACAATAAAGTGATCATCACCGGGGCCGAGGGAGACTTTGAGACCATACCAGATTACGTATTCATGATCGGCAAGGAATCTCCGGCCATCAACGTGGGGGCTGCCAGATGAATACCATGCAGGAGCCGAGGATCGACAAGGTAGTTGTCCACATAGGCGTCGGAGAAAGCGGTCAGAGGCTGGTCAACGCCGAGACCATCCTTAGAGAGATCACCAAGCACAATCCAGTGAGATCCACTGCCAAGAAGACCCTTCCAACCTTCAGCATAAAAAAGAACGAGCCCATAGGAATCAAGCTCACTCTGAGAGGCAAGGATGCTGAGGATTTCCTCAACATCGCCCTGAAGGCTTCTGGAGCTACCCTCCGGGGAGGCCAATTCGATAAGCAGGGCAACTTCTCTTTCGGCATAGAGGAGCACACCGACTTCCCTGGCATGCGGTACAACCCCGAAATCGGCATCTTCGGCATGGACGTCAACGTCTCCATGAAGAGGGCTGGATACAGGATTGCCAGGAGAAGGATTGCTCAGAAGAAGCTGCCAGCTAAGCAGAGGTTGAACAAGGCCGATACCATGGACTACGTCCAGAAGAAGTTCGGCGTCTCTATCTCGGAGGCGGCATGAAGAAATCTAGCAGGAAATTCGGGAGGGGCGCCAATGAGTGTCGGCGCTGCGGCAGAAAGAGAGGCCTAGTGAGGAAGTACGACATATACCTCTGCAGGCAGTGCTTCAGAGAGATCGCCCCCGAGATGGGTTTCCAGAAATACGCGTAGGTGATTGGAATTGCTGTTTGATCCTCTCGCCGATGCCATGTCGGTCATAAAGAATGCCGAGAACGTAGGCAAGCCCGAGTGCACCATCCACCCGGCCTCCAAGCTGGTGGGAAGGGCCTTGAAGGTTATGGCCGACAGGGGCTATATAGGCGAGTTTGAGTTCGTTGACGACGGGAAGTCGGGAACGTTCAAGGTCAAGCTCCTTGGCAAAATCAACCGCTGCGGCGTTATAAAGCCCAGGTTTGCAGCCAAGGCGTCGGACTTTGAGAGATGGGAGAAGAGGTTTTTGCCAGCCAGGAACTTTGGCGTGCTGATTCTTAGCACCAACAAAGGCGTTATGTCTCATACCGACGCCATGGCTCAGAACCTCGGAGGCCAGTTGCTGGCTTACGTCTACTAGGTGGTCTCATGGTTAAAGAAGTAGCAAGACAGGTGGAGATCCCTGAAGGGGTGGATGCCAGTGTGGCCAATGCAATGGTCACTGTCAAAGGCCCCAAGGGCCAGGTCTCCAAAAGGATCTGGTACCCTGGGATCGAAGTAAAGAAGGAAGACACTCACCTGATTGTCAATTCATCGATAGGCAATAAGCGCCAGAGGGCGATGGTGGGGACCCTGGCCGCCCACATAGGTAACATGGTCCAGGGCGTGACCCAGGGGTACGAGTACAGGATGAAGGTCGTTTACTCTCACTTCCCCATACAGCTCAAGGCTTCAGGCCAGGAACTGGTCATAAACAACTTCCTAGGTGAGAGGAGAGCCAGGTCCGCCAAGCTCCTGCCGGGGACCAAGGTCCAGATAGGCAAGGACGAGCTGGTCATCACAGGCGTTGACAAGGAAGCTGTGGGCCAGACCATGGCGAACATTGAGCAGGCGACCAGGGTCAGAGGCTTCGATATCAGGGTATTCCAGGACGGAATATACCTGGTCGATAAGAGGTGAGACTGGTGGCAGATTTGATGAAGGTCAGGGCCAGGCAGAAAGCCAAGAAGCCCAATTTTAGACGTCATGATTGCCAGAAGAAGGCCAGACTTGGCACCAACTGGCGAAAGCCCAGGGGGCTTCACAACAAACTCAGACAGCAGGTCGCGGCTAAGGGAAGGCTGGTAAGACCTGGCTTTGGAAGCCCAAGAGCTGTTAGAGGGTTCCACCCGTCGGGATTCAGAGAAGTCCTGGTGAACAACGTGGCAGAGCTTGCTGGAGCCGAGGGCTGCGTCGTGCGCGTAGCATCCACGGTGGGCATGAGAAAGAGGACTGTCATAGAGGCCAGGGCTAAGGAGATGAACCTCAGGGTTCTAAACCCCAAGGCGGGAGGCGAGTGAAGTGCCTGACTTCTCCACACAAAAGAGGCTGGCTGCTTCAGAGCTTAAGGTCGGCCAGAGCAGGGTCTGGATCAACCCCGATACAGAGGCAGCTACGGCCATAGCCGACGCCATAACTCGCGAGGATATTAGGGCCCAGATCGATGCTGGGAATATCAAGGCCAGGCGCAAGAAAGGAAACTCCAGAGGCAGGTTTAGGCTCAGGGCTGAGAAGCGGGCTTATGGCCATTGTAGGGGGGCCGGCCACAGGAAAGGGGCCAAGGGAGCCAGATCTCCTCGCAAAGAGCAGTGGATGGCGAGAGTAAGAGCTCAGAGAAGAAAGCTTAGAGCGCTCAAAGAGAACGGCGATATAGACCGCCATGTCTACAGGATGCTCTACAGGAAGTCCAAGGGGGGCGAGTACAGGAGCGTTGCGCACCTGAGCGCCTACATCAAGGCCAAGAGCCTCGGGCGGGGTGAGTGATTTGGCTACAGGACCCAGATATAAAGTGCCCTTCAGAAGAAGAAGAGAAGGCCGTACCAATTACCACGTCAGGTACAAACTTATACTATCAAAGAAACCTAGAGTAGTGCTGAGGAAGAGCAATAGCAGCATGATGATTCAGCTTGTGATCGCTGAGCAGCAGGGTGATAAAACTTTGCTGACGGTCACCTCCAAGGAGCTGAAGAACTTCGGCTACAACTCTCCGACTGGAAACCTGCCCGCAGCCTACCTAACAGGCCTCCTCTTCGGAAAGAAGATGCTGGCCCTGGGCCAGTCCGAGGCCATAGCGGACATAGGCCTCCACGCCTCCACCAAGGGCAACAGGATATACTCTGCTCTTAAGGGAGTAGTGGATGCAGGGGTCAATGTGCCTCATAGCCCAGAGGTCTTCCCAGCGGATGGGCGGATCAAGGGCGAGCACATAAAGGAGCACACCGGGTCAGATATCGTGGCCCAGTTTGAGACAGCCAGGGAGAACATAACGAGGTGATCGGTTTGAGTGGACAGAGTGGAGCGCCAGGGGGCCGTGCACCTGCAGGCGGCAGAGGACCCGGCGGCAGAGGACCCGGCGGCAGAGGACCCGGCGGCAGGGGTGGCGCCCCTAGGAGGGGGCCCGGTGGCAGAAGAAGAAGAGACAAGGGAGGCCCGAGGCCCAGGGATCGAGATCAGCAAGAGGTAGCGTGGGCCCCCAAGACCAGGCTTGGAAGGCTGGTTTACGATGGCCAGGTTACTAACTTCGATGAGGCCGTAAAGTCAGGTCTGCCGGTCAAGGAGCCTCAGATCGTCGATGCCCTGGTGCCGGGCTTAGAGGACGAGGTCCTGGACATCAACATGGTTCAGAGGATGACCGACTCCGGAAGGAGGGTCAAGTTCAGAACCACGGTCATAGTGGGCAACAGAGACGGCTTCATAGGCCTAGGTGAGGGCAAGGACGTCCAGGTCGGCATGGCCATAAAGAAGGGCATAGAAAATGCCAAGCTGAACCTCTTCCAGATCAAGCGCGGCTGCGGATCATGGGAGTGCGGATGCGGCAACATCCACACCGTGCCCTTCGAGGTCCAGGGAGAATCTGGCTCAGTCAGGATCACCCTGATACCGGCGCCAAGAGGCCTGGGAATTGCTGCAGGCGATACTGCCAAGAAGGTCATGGATATGGCAGGGATCAGGGACGTCTGGACCAGGACCTCTGGGTCCACCAGGACTACTCTGAACTTCGCCAAGGCGACCTACAACGCTCTCAGGAACACCATAAACGTGAGGGCCTAAAGCATGTATGCAGTAGTCAGGATCAGAGGCGGAGTCAACACCAGGCCTGAGATTAAGGATACCTTGAAGATGTTGCGCCTGAACCGGGTCAACCATGCCGCAGTGGTGAAGGAGGACCCCAACTTCCGTGGCATGATACAGGTAGTAAAGGACTATGTGGCATGGGGAAAGCTGGACGAGGATACCCTCTCCATGCTCCTGGAGAAGAGAGGAAGGCTCTCCGGTAACAGGAGGCTCACTGATCAGATAGTCAAGGCGAAGACCTCGTACGGTTCCATCAAGGAGTTTGCCAAGGCCGTAAACGAGGGCAAAGCCAGCCTCAAGGACGCAGGCGTAAAGCCGGTCTTCAGACTTCACCCTCCCAGAAAGGGTGTCACCACCACCAAGAAGACCGCCCAGCAGGGTGGAGTTCTGGGCCGCCACGAGGCCATAGGCGACCTAATCACCAAGATGAGGTAGGATAAATGGTAAAAGACAAGACCAAGGAACGCCGGGGACACAGGACCTACCATGGTAAGCACAAGAACGCCAGAGGTGGCGGGTCCCGCGGCGGCAGGGGCGACAGTGGGAAGTGCAAGCACCACTTCATGCGCTCCCTTCTCCTGGGTACCCAGATGGGCAAGCATGGGTTCGTCAACCCTACGGGATGCGATTATGAGGTCATCAACGTTGGCGACCTGGAAACCAAGGCCGGGGCCGACGGAGTCGTGGACCTGAGCGGAATGAAGGTACTGGGCCGGGGAAATGTGACCAGGAAGATCACAGTGAACGCATCCAGTTTCTCGGCATCAGCTAGGAGCAAGATAGAGGCTGCTGGTGGTGAAGCAGTAGTAGTATGAATCAACACAGTTTCTTTTACGCTATAGAGCCCTTCGTCAGAAGGCTCCCGGCGGTGGAGAGGCCCTCGGGCCACGTCCACTTCAAGAAGAAGCTGACATGGACCTTAGCCATACTGCTGCTCTACTTCGTGCTATCCAACGTGCCCCTCTTCGGGCTCTCATCAGCATCAATAGACCTATTCAGCAGCTATCGTGCCTTCTTTGCCGGTTCCTTCGGATCGATGCTGCTTCTGGGAATTGGGCCCATAGTCACTGCATCCATCGTTCTGCAGCTCCTGGTGGGCGCTGAGATCATAAAGCTGGATCTGAGCGACCCCAGAGACCAGGCCATATTTCAGGGGACCCAGAAGGCCCTAGTCTTTGTAATGATCGCAGTCGAGGCTCTGCCCCAGATCACCAGCGGATACCTCCTGCCCAATGCCACTGTAGCCAATGCCCTGGGAATACCCGCAGGAGCCGTGTCGGCCCTGATATTCCTCCAGGTCTTCATAGGAGGCGCCTTGATTCTTTACATGGACGAGGTTGTCTCCAAGTGGGGAGTCGGCTCGGGCGTAGGTCTCTTCATCGTCGCAGGCCTCAGCCAACAGCTGATGAACGGCTTATTCAACTGGACCACAGGTGATGCAGGCCTGCCAGTAGGGATCATTCCCAAGTGGATAGATATCTTCAGGCTCGGGCTGATCAGCTTCAATGAGCTCTTCACAGCCGAAGGCCTGAGGTTCATCTTTGTCACAGGCGGACTCCTGGCACTGATATCGACCATCATCATCGTCCTCATGGTCGTGCTTGTGGAGTCAACCAGGATAGAGATACCCCTGGCACACAGCCGAGTTCGCGGTGCTAGAGGCAGGTTCCCCGTGAAGCTGGTCTACGCAAGCGTTCTGCCCATGATCCTGGTCAGGGCCATCCAGGCCAATATCCAGATGATAGGGACTCTGCTGGCAGCCAAGATCGGCACCGTGACCACGGCCACTGCCGCGGGCAACGACATGACCACCCTCTACACGGGATACCAGAGCTTCCTTGGGACCTTCATATCCACGACCAGGTACGATGCCACAGGCGCCATATTGAGCGCATCGTCGCCCCAGCCGGTGTCGGGTCTGATATACTATCTGTCCCCGATACGCGGTACCAGTGACTGGATACCCAGCTTGGTCACCACAAGCAACCCAGGGATGATTGAGCTCGGGATTGCACCCATGGCCGCCTGGCAGGTGTTCCTGCACGTGATCACCGATTCGGCCATACTGATCATAGGCGGAGTCATCTTTGCCATGTTCTGGATAGAGACCACGGGTATGGGTGCCAAGAGCGTGGCTGAGAAGATCCACAGATCCGGCCTTCAGATACCCGGCTACAGAAGAAGCCCAGCCAGCATCGAGAAGCTGATGGAGAGGTACATACCCAAGGTGACGGTCATCGGCGGAGTAATCATCGGCCTCCTCACCTTGATAGCTAGCCTCCTCGGCACCCTGGGTGGGGCCGGAGGAACAGGCTTGCTCCTGACTGTGAGCATAATCTATAGGCTCTACGAGCAGATAGCCAGCGAGCAGATACAGGAAATGTACCCGATGATGCAGAAGTTCTTCGGCGGTGTGGCATGAACCGCAAGCAGATAGCCAAGTCCTTAGATACCCTGGCCTTGGCTATCGGTTTCATCTTCTTTTTCGGCATTATGGTGATCCCCCATCTCAGGGACTGGATAGCCGTGGCCACAGACTACGTCATAGGCTGGCTGCCCGCCTACCTGCCCTTTGATGCAGTGATATTGGTCCTGGCAACCGTAACAGGCCTCTACGCCAATATCATTCAGAAGCACACTATGGACTGGGAGTTCATGAGGTCTCAGCAGGAGAAGACGAGGTCTCTCCAGGCTGCCATAAAGGAGGCTCAGCTCTCGGGTGATCAGGGAAAGATACAGCAGCTGCAAAATGAGCAGATGAAGATGATGTCCGAGCAGGGAAAGATTATGAAGATGCAGTTCAAGCCCATGCTCTACATAGGCATCATATCCATACCACTCTTCATGTGGGCCGCCTACAGGTATATCGACGGGAACATCATAAACGTCGCCTTCCCCTTCTGGGGCACTCACAACGTCTCAGAGCTTGTCTTTGGACCTGTGGCTTACTGGTACTACTGGTACTTCGTTTGCTCAATGCCAGTATCCCAGATCATACGCAAGGCCTTGAACATCGCGCCCATGACCTGACCTAATTGACCTAATCCTATAGTCAGGTTAAATTAGAGGTTTAAACCTAAGGAGGGAGGGATGATCATTACCGTGAGCGGGGCCCCGGGGACAGGGACAACCACCCTGTCCCGAAGCCTCTCTAATGAGCTAGGTATCCGATGGGTGAACACGGGGGAGCTTTTCAGGAAGATTGCTGTCGAGAAGGGCCTGACTGTCAAGGACCTGAATAAGATCGCCGAGAGAGGCCCTGAGATTGACTATCTGGTGGACGACGCCCAGAAGAACCTGGCCAAGGAGGGCCAAGGGATCTTCGAGGGAAGGCTGTCCGGTTATCTTTTGAAGGCTGATCTTAAGATCATGCTCAAGACCGACCTCAAGCTGAGGGCAGAGAGAATTTCCAAGCGCGAGGCCAAGCTCTTTGAAGACGCTCTTCATGAGGTCAAGTTCAGGGAGGAGAGCGAGGCTCGGCGGTATGAGAAGTATTACAACTTCGACATCTCCAACCTGAATATCTACGGCTTGGTCATAGACACAGGCGAGTTCAACGAGCATGGTACTCTGGCTATCGCCCTGGCGGCGGCAAGGGCTCTGGCCCTCAAGGTGTGAGAATGAGCAGGGAGCAGGGGAACGGGCAAGGACAGAGTCAGGATAAGGACCCCAGAAAAGGTCAGGGCAAGGACCGGGAGAAAGGCCAAGGCAAAGGCCCAAGCAAAGATCAAAGCAAGGGTTGGGGCCAGATCAGACGCCGAAGCCAGGACAAAGGCCAAGATAAGAGTAAGGGCCCATATCCAAGTCAAAGCCAGAGAACGGGTCCTGCCCAGCAAAGCCATGATCGCGGCCAGGCTCAGACCGAAGGTCATGCCCAAACCCAGGGCAAAACTCAGCTCGAGGTCCAAGATGGGGGACGGGCCCAGATCGAGAGCCTGAGCCAGGTCACAGACATCTCAAAGCTCGGCCCAGGCCAGCTGCCTTCGGACAAGATCAGATCAACCCTTGTCAAGAGGAAGGCCAAGACCGATACCGTCTATGGCATGTCGCCCCTGCAAAGGCCCCTGGATAAGTACCTGAACCTCGGGGCCATAAATCTCGATAAGCCCTCGGGGCCCACCAGCCACGAGGTAGTGGCCTGGATAAAGAAGATTTTGAACGTCGAGAAGGCCGGCCATAGTGGAACCCTCGATCCCAAGGTGACCGGCATCCTTCCGACGCTTCTAGGAAACGCCACCCGAGTCATGGATACCCTCCTGCTGGCCGGCAAAGAGTACATCTGCCTCATGAGGATTCACCAGCAGGTTCCCAGAAAGAAGATTCTGGAGGTCTGCTCCGAGTTCGTGGGAGAGATTTATCAGACTCCGCCCCTGAAGTCAAGTGTGGTAAAGCAGCGCAGGACCAGGACCATCTATTACATCGATGTCCTGGAGATCGATGGCCAAAGCGTCCTCTTCAAGGTCGGGTGCGAGGCTGGTACTTACATCCGAAAGCTCTGCTACGACATAGGCCTGGTTTTAGGGACCGGAGCCAACATGGAGGAGCTACGGCGCACCCGGGCAGGGCCCTTCAAGGAGGACGAGACCTTGGTCACATTACACCAGGTTAAGGACGCCTATGTGCTCTGGCGCGAGACCGGTGATGAGAAAGAGCTGCGCCGCGTTATTATGCCTGTCGAGTTCGCGATAAAGCACCTGCCCAAGCTGGTCATAGCCGATAACGCCGTGGATGCCGTATGCCACGGAGCGCCCCTGGCCGCCCCCGGCCTGGTCAGTGTGGAAACTGATATAAACAAGGGCGACAACGTGGCTATGTTTACCCTGAAGGGCGAGGCCGTGGCCCTGGGGAAGGTTGACATGACCACCCAGGAGATGATGGCTTCGGAGAAGGGCCTGGTGGCCAGGACCGAAAGGGTAATAATGGAGCCTGGAACCTATCCCAGGGCGTGGAAGCTTGCAGCCCAAGCAGGTGGCTCCATGATGAAAGAGGCAGGCAGTAAGTGAGTTAGGGCCGAGGTCGTCTAGCGGTATGGCGCCAGCCTGGAATGAATCTCCCTGATAGCTGGTGATTCGAAAGGGTCTCGTGAGTTCGAATCTCACCCTCGGCGCTGTCCATTATGTTTTAATAATTAGTGCTATCGTAGGAATACAAAGGGGTCATTATTTGACGACGACAGGGCTTTATCGTCATGTGCGTCATCATGTCTATCTGGGAGAAATCATGACACTCCTTTGTACGAGCCTTGCACTAGGTAGTGTAGCAGGAATTATAGCTACATTTCTAGCAATATAGTCCTAGGATTAGAATGGAAGAGATCATAATCAAGGTCCCTCAAGGTCTTCCCGTCGCCTACCTGAAGAAAAAGATAGAAGGGCTGGTGCGGGAAGAAGAGCTACGATTGTCTCTGTTCGAAAGGTGCAAAGATGAACTATCCCTAAGCAAAGATGACCTGGAGGACCTTGAAAAGGCTAGGGAGAAGGCATGGAGCGATACCAAGAAGAAACACGCTTTTTAGCCGATGCCAATGTACTCATCTCCGCTCTTTTAAAAGGTGACTCTTCTACAAGCAGGCTTCTGAGGTCTAATAGCTATAATTTCTATTATCTCTGGGATGGGTTAGCATAATATATTGCTATAAGGAATATAGCCGCCAAGCGAAGAAAATCCCTGTAAACTCGCAGTCTTGAATATATCCCGGATTTTGTTCTTGAAACCGTGAATGTAGTACCTTCTGAAACGTACTCTTCCAGTATGAAGGAAGCCTTTAATCTCATGAATGGTAGAGTCCCAAAAAATACGCCTTTCATGGCTATTGCGATGCAGCTTGGCGTCACCTTATGGTCAAATGACAAGCATTTCAGAGATTTGGGGCAAATTCCAGTCTACACCACAGAATCCCTTATCGAGTTCTTGATAGACAAGGATATTTGGTGGTAATCGATGCACTGCCTTTCTTATGGATGATTTGTGATCCCGATTCAGCCCATATCACCTCTTTCTCCACATAAGGGCCCTAATCCTGGAATGCAATCCCTCTGTAGCAACCAGATCCACCTCCCTGTGAATCAAGCCGAAGATCCTGCGTTCCTGTCCATCTCAGCGTACTTGGCCAGGGTACTCTTCCTACGGGCCCATTTCTTGGCATCCCTCTCCAGGCTCTCTTGTTCAATGGCTTGTCTCGCCGCTCTTCCTATGAGGCATTTTTGATTTTTCCCGAGTCGTGGCATCCTTGATCCCATCCAAGTTATTCTCCTGTAAGATATTTCTCTATGGAAAGATGGCCATGATGAAGAGGGCAAAGCAGCCCGCTAAGCCTACTATTATCATAAGGGTTTCCGTCTCAATGCCTATAGATGATCTATAGATGAACGATCTATTGTGCCTATTATACAAAGAACTCATTCTGCCTATTCCTATACTCCCATGCCCCCATATTCTTGACTCTGGTTATAACTTTAACTATTAATATTTTACCATTTAGTTATAGGATGCCATTTTACTGTATATCTTTGGCGAAATTCTTAAATAGAAATGGATATACGGGTTACTTATTTTATCATGTTTAGCACTCCCTAGGATGTTCGATGGCATGCGTTTTGATCTTCCCCAGGCAGGCCAGGTTCAGAGCTACCCTCTTTTATAGATCCTCAATCCATTGGTGAGAACATGGCGGCTGATAAGATCCATCTCGACGTCCCATGTCCTATGTGCAACTTCATAGCAGATGAATGGTTTTACAGCGATGATCCGTCAACACACCACATACAGTGCCCCATGTGCGGATATGATGTGGTTGTCGTGGTTGAGACAAAATTTGCACCTGGCGATAAAGGAAATGAGAAAGTGACCCTAGTAGCATGAGTGGCGAAGATTTCCCCACTGAATAGGGACTGTGCCCCTCCTATTACGCATGGAATACTACGCGGGGAGCAAATCAGATTCGTTAATATAATCGACCTCTTCTTCATGCTCCCACGGAGGATCTTTTGGCCTGGAACCCCAGGGCCATAGATCACCGGATGCGCTGCCGACCGCAGTCGGGCTTTGGGTGCTATTGTTCAAGTTTTGAGTGCGGTTGTTCAAGCTAAGATGGCCGCTAGCCAGGTTTGCAAGCAATGAAAGACCTTCAGAGCCATTGAGCTTGACCGGTTCCTGGCTTAAGGTCCAAGATACCATGGCCGTTAGCATGAATAGGGCAACTATAAGCCGACTTATGCTGCTCATCATTAGCCTTTTTATCTCCATACTTAAATGCACTTTTATATTATAAGAAGCTAATTATTGTCCTATATCTTTTCAAGCGCTATCCCGAACCAACTTTATATCATCGATATCTAAAGTGTAGAGCTAATATGAAAGAAACGGCCTTCCTAGCTTTATCCCTACTAGCAATGATCCTGCTTTTCTTCTGCGCCACCTCATGTGCCGTCCTCGGTGAAGCCCTTGGTGGACCAGAAGGCGCATCATCAGATAACAAGAGCTCCGATATAACCTGGTTCCCGGTGATCAACACAACTATCCTCATCCGCTCTCCCAACGTGGATTTCATCCCCTGCTTGAAGGGCTATCAACAGACCACCGACTACACCTGCGGCCCTTCTGCCTTGATATCTCTGGCTAAGTTCTATGGCATGCCGGGCATTGAGGAGAACGCCGCGACAGAGATCAGGATCGCTAAGGAGCTGGGCACCAGGGGTCTGAATTCTTCTAAACCAGGAACAAAGCCCCAGGAGATGGTCGCCTGGCTTCAGAAGAACGGCTTTGACGCCAAGCTCCAGTTTGAAGATCAAGGCGAAGGCAATGCCTTGCAACAGCTGAGGGACAATCTTAGGCATGGAATGCCGACCCTGGTCGAATGGATAGATCTCAGCGGCCACTGGGCAGTTGCCGTCGGATACGATTATCGCAACGTGAGCGATCCCTGGGACGATATCCTCATCCTGGCAGACCCTTACGATAGATATGACGATTATCAGGACGGCTACTCCTTCGTCAACGCCAATCGCTTTTACGGGATGTGGTTCGATTCTCTTTGTTTCGACAATATCACATGGAGGACTATGATAACCGCGACTCCCAGGAAGCCTTTTTTGAGGAGGCCTCGCTTATAGAGCCAGCTCGTAGACCCAGCTTCCGAGGCTTTCTTGGTTTTTTTTCGAAATGATGAAGCTTAGAACCCTCGCGTCTTGTTGTTATCTCTTGTTCTTATCTTTTACTTCCGATTGATTATAATTACTAAGCTCTGCCCATGAGTCCTTCTCCTGTAGCCAGTTCCTGTGCATATTTTGGCGGCCTTATATGTTCATGATCAGCGTTAGAGGTACGGATGATGGGGCTGAATCTATACCCATCTAATCATCGCTGCATCCCTCATAGCTCTGGGCACAGCTCAAGCCTCCGACATCTCCGACTTGATCTGCCTCATATACGGGAACGAAGATGCACGCAACGGCCTACGACCTGGCCTTTATCTTGGCCACTATACGGGTACGATGCTACTTCCAGTGGCGATCATATCCTGGTAAGATTGGATGGGAAGACCCACGTCTTGACCTCCAATGGCGATGCTCTGGGCCTGGCAGCAATAACCTCGGCGAGCTAAATGCTAGAGGATATTCCCATCTGTCCCGCCATCCAAGGCCAGAGCATCCCTCTCCTTTATGTTAGAGCTGAATCCTTCAGGAAGCTTTCGAACAGGATTTCATCTGTCAAAATCATCTATCGGATAGCGCATCCGTCTCCTGCCAGTGATTGCCTCTAGGGGGTGCCTTGTTTAAGACATCAGTTCTATCCCCCTCCCTAAGGCCGTCGAGCCAGTCAGTGAGCCTCTTGCCGGGATTGCGCTTTGCCCAGTAGTCCTGAAGCCTTATATGGGCGTCGCACCTGTAGTTGAGGGTCATGCCGAGGCGGCAGAGGGGGCCGCCGCAGGATCCGTGACCCTTGAGGTCGCACTCTTTATTGTTCATTTAACTGCCGTTAGACCCTCCGCCATATTTAGATATCCATTATGTATTATTCCGTGCAAAAGGTATGTGAATGACCCATCGGTGTTGTTAGCGAACCATCAACCCTTGGAGACATAATGATCCATGAACTAAAGCTTCCTTAACATCTGGGTTCATATGGGTCTATCGATATCTTCTGCCTTCGTGGCCAAAACCAATACATATCCATAATGGTTATAACAGTAGTTTGCCGTGAGTTGCTCTAAAGGGTTGTAGCTGATTAAGCTTCCAGGACTATATGTCCGGAGCGCCGTGCTTTATGCATAGGCCTTTGGCGAAGGC
>CAZKWM010000001.1:20539-36668 GCA_964556405.1 uncultured Methanotrichaceae archaeon
GAAGGCATATCCCGTTCATCCCTGAAGGCAGCAGGGTGGCAGGATGCGATGAGAGCAGGCAACCTCACCATGACTGTGTAGGGTCCCCGTAAGAAGGGCGCTAAGGTAGACGTCCAGCGCTGCCTGCTTGCATCTGAGTAAGCAGAGGTGGGATCGATGCCTCGCTACGGCAGAGGTCTCCCGAGAGGGGCACTGTGATCTCAACGCTCGATCGCACCTTTGCCTCACTCGTTTCTGCTATTGTTCCTAGGGTTCATTTGTCCTAATCGTTTCAGCGTTTTCTATGAGCTCTTTTATCCAGGGGATCTTCTCTACAGCTGTACCAAGTTGATCTCCTGATCCGGCCTCAGGGTATTTGGTTTGCTTCCCCAGGACGAAAGTCCGCGGGTGGCCTTACCGGCGTAGGCAGGCTCTGAGGCATTGACTGTAGCATTGACTGTAGCATTGACTGTAGCATTGACTGTAGCATTGACTGTAGCGTTGGCAGTAGCATTGACATCGAGGCCGGTGAAGTTAGTACTGTTGTTGAAATTTGGCGCAGAGCTTTTCTCCGCGATGTCGATGATGTTCTCTAGAACGGCTTTTCCCCCATCTCCATCGAGCTGCCTGACGGACTGGCCGCAGGCTACGATCAGAAGAGATGCGGCCGTCAAAAGGCACACTGATAGTATTATGCGTCTCATATAGATCGCTCCTAGGGAAAATAGCCTCCTGCCTTTAAATAGACTGTGCTAAGATGATGTTGGTTAAAGAAAATTTTAATAGGCTAATTCATCACCTTGTTGTTTCTTCGCTCAAGGTAGTTCCATTCTGTTTCAGAATGGCCTCCCAGACCGGCAGAGGATCTAAGCCATGGACCTTCTTGTACTCCTCTCGCTTGTACTCGTTCATCTTGCCGTCGGTGAAGATCAGGCTGGCCTGGTCTGGCAGGAGCCTGATTCCTGTGGGTATGGCCTCGGGGTCATCGCACAGCTTGCACAGGCTCACCGTGTCCTCCCCGGCCCCGTGCTCTCCCTTCAGAATATCTCCGCAGCTTGGACAGATTCCTATCATGTTTCATCGCCTCTAATCCTGCTGCCTAAATATCTGTACGCAACGTTATTATAGTTTGCTCCAGTCTAACTTTTTTAAGTATGTTTGGACAGGAGCGAAAGGATTCAGCAAGCTATGACATAATAAAGGTTATTAGAGGCAAAATCAAGGGCCTGGATAAGTCAGGCAATAATTAATAGAGATGGCCTTTGGGCCCACCACCTCAGACCAGGTGAGCGCCAAAGACGATCTTCATAATTATTTCCTGAGGGGCCACTTCTTAATAGATTAATCTTTAAGAGCCTACTTCTTAAGGGTAATCTTGGCCGCCTCTTCAGGAGCATAGCCCATGTGAACCACAGCGCAGAGCTTCCTGACCAGGAGGGTCGGATTCTCAGCCTGGAATATGTTCCTACCGATGGCCGCGCCGGCTGCGCCTACGCTTATGGCGTCGTAGACCATCTTAAGCAGGTCCATCTCAGTATCCATCTTGGGCCCGCCTGCTATCACTATTGGAACGCTGCATCCCATGGTGACCTCCTTGAAGGTATCCGGAGAGCCTGTGTAGTTGGTCTTGACGATGTCTGCTCCAAGCTCGGCGCCGACGCGGGCTGCCAACTTCACATGTTCCACGTTGTGCTCAGACTTAACCTTGGGCCCCCGGGGGTACATCATGGCTATGAGGGGCATGCCCCACAGGTCGCAGGTCCTGGCCACGTGGCCCAGGTCCTTGAGCATTTCGGCCTCGTCCTCGGCACCCACGTTGACGTGGATGCTGACGGCATCGGCTCCAATCCTCATGGCGTCATCCACGGAGGTCACCAGAACCTTGTGGTTGGGATCGGGTCCCAGGCTTGTGCTGGCCGAGAGGTGGATGATGAGGCCCACGTCCCTTCCATAGCCCCTATGCCCGTGAATGGGCAGGCCCATATGGCCTAAAACTGCGTTGGCCCCGCCCTCAGCCACCTTGTTGACCGTGGAGGGGAGGTCTATGAGGCCGGAGATGGGACCTACGGATATTCCGTGATCCATGGGAACAATGACGGTGCGATGAGTTTTTCTGTCCAAGATCCTCTCTACCCTGATGCCCTTTCCTATCTTGCTCATGGACTGAGAGCACGCTAGAGGGGGGAATTAAAGGTGGTGGTTGGGCATGTGGCAGCAGCAACGTATATATAAATACAGCGGACTTAAACAGGCCCTGCCGTGGCATTTCTATAAAACTACCTGCAAAAAATGGGTCCTGATGTCAGGCCACATACTGGATATGCAGATGTGTAACGCTATGTAGAATATTTATACTGTCGCTGTGCTATCAATGATGGTGGAAGTCCAGTTCCTTTATGTGCTTTTGATCACCCTGGGTTGCCAGCGGCATTGGGACCATTGCCGGCTTTGGAACCTCCACCATCATGGTCCCGGCCCTCATAACCCTCTTCCCAGTCACAGAGACCCTCCTCTTCGTGGGCATAATTATCTTCATCGTAGCCTCCCTGGTGGGCTCTTACCTGGGACGGAAGATAGTGGACAAGATCCCACAGGAGAGGTTTAGGGCGGTGGTGGCGACCTTCATTCTGGTGGCTTGGGTGAGGATGGCTGTGATTCCTTTGATCCTATAATCCTCGATTGAGTTATCAGCCAGGATCTTCTCAGGATCTTTTAGCCTGGGTGAAGGTCAATCCGGAGAAGGTCATAACTTCCATGAAAATATTTACCGAGGGCCATCACAATACCTTATTTTATGCCTGCTACCCTGGATTTCTCCATCCTCTACATCGTCATACTGACGGCCCTGGCCAACGCTGTGTGAACTGTGGCAGGCTTTGGCTGTCTCCACCATCATGATGTCCGTTCTCCTGCTCTTCCTGCCCTTTCTCCAAACCCTTCTTCTGGAGGCTTTGATTCACTGGTTCAACGACAACTGGAAGCTCCTGATCTTCAAAAGGGGTCTAAGGTCCGGGTTAATCCTTGCATTCGTCATCCCCCGCGCTCTGTCCAGCTTCCTTGGGACATCCCTGTTCCTCAAAGCTCCTTCTGATCTGCTATCCAGGATTTTAAGTCTATTCCTGATAATCTTACGTTCTCCTCCTTTACCTGAGGCCTTCCTTTAAGGTCGTGCCCATGACCATTTCAGCTGCTGCTGGAGGAGCTTCTGCCGGTTTCCCGGCAGGCATCTTCGGTATCAGCGGAGGAATTACCAGCACCTTCCTCTCAGTCGTCGACCTTCCCAAGGAGGCCCATCACCTTTGGAGCCGTCTCCTTGATGGTGGATTCGTCCCGGGTAGTCACCTACCTCTCCGGCGGACTCAGGCTTGAGCCCCAGTTTCTATGGGGCCTTCTGGTCTTCGTGCCGGTACCGCTGCTTGGAGTGGCGATAGGCAGACGGATGGTGGATAGAATTCCCCAGGATAAGTTCAGAAAGGTGATATCGGCCTTTCCGCTTCTGGCGGGATTGAAGCTGGCGCTCTTTCCTTGAGGCGGCAACCTTAACCTGTGCAAACCTGAGATTGATGATAAAATTATGAATTCAAGCTGAATTAATGCATAATCAACGTCTGTGGCAGAACCCCTGTCTTCTCACGCTCAAACCCTGAGCCTTATCAAAAGCCTCCTTGGCCTCAGCCTCGCGGTTGAGATGCTTAAAGACCATTCCCAGATTATTCCAGGCATAGGCATTATCGGGGTTTGCTTCCGTTGCTTTCCGCAGGTATTTTATGGTCTCGTCGTACTTTCCCTGGCAGCTCAAGACCACGCCCATGTTATACCAGGCATCGGTATGCTTGGGATCCAGGTTTCCCGCCTTCTCAAAGGACTTCAGCGCTTCATTCACCATGTTGGCATTGACCAGAGCTATGCCGCGGTTGTTCCAAGCCTCGGCATCCTTGGGATTCTCCTCCAGGGCTTTGTCAAAGGCAGAAACGGCCTCGTCGAACCTGCCAGCACTGGTCAGGAGGTTTCCCTTGGCCACCCACTCGTTGGGGGCTTTCTTTTCCTCGGGCATAAGGTTTCCTTGGGGCTATGCATAAAAGAGGCTTGTGGGCCCTCGCGCAGAACCTTCTGGGGCACCTTGGGATAAAGAGACATTTCTCCTCACCAGAGGCTAATCCTATCGTCATTCTCTTTTCAGTTTGGGGATATGATTTGGCATCAACCGTCTTCTTTAACTACTTCCTATCTGCCTTATAATGGGGGAATTATGATGAAGTGGATAAAGGCCTTTATGATGGGTCTAGCCCTCCTTCAGCTAGCAGCAGTTGGGGTGGTTGCCTATCCGGGCCCCTATGACTATTATGGAAATACAACTACTGTGACCGTGGAAGGAGAGGGCAGGGTCAGCGTACCCCCTGACATGGTCACTATAGCGGTGGGCGTGTACTCTTCCAATGCCAATGCGACCGCAGCCGCTGCCCAGACCCAGGCCAGGATGGACAAGGTCGTCTCCGCCCTCCAGGCCGGTGGTGTCTCCGAGGCCGACTTCATGGGTAGGTCCTCGGGGGTCTCCACCAGCGGCGGAGGCTTTGTTCAGCTCTGCAACAACACCACCTGTGTCAGCAAGAACTTCACCAGCACCAACATGGTCCAGGATCAGATATTGATCAAGCTCAACACCACCGATGCCTCGGCCGTCAGGCGCATCCACGACGTGACTGTAGCTGCCGGAGCCAATGAGACCACGGTGACAGGCTACGGCCTGAGGGACACCAAGGCCGCCATGGGCATGGCTAGGCAGAAGGCCGTGGACAACGCCAGGTCCAATGCCGAGATGCTGGCATCGGCTGCGGGGGTCAGTGTGGGCAAGGTTTTGAAAGTATATGAGTACCCAGGCGGTTACATGGATCAGGGCTGGATGAGCCCTGCTATAGGCCCCAGCATGCCCGGTCAGATCGACGTGACCTCTGATGTAGTGGTAACTTACGAGATAATCCAGTTATAGGATGCGAAAGTTCATCCAAAGGATATCAGCTGCTCATCAAACCCGGAGGCCGATGCAGCCTTCAATTTTTCTATCTGACCATTATCCTTAATGCCGTTGTGTTAGGTTTAATAATGGTGTTACCATGAAGAGGTCCCTATCTGATTTTATCAGGGCGGTGCCTTCTCCTGGTGGCCATGGGCATGACAGCCGCGGTAGAGGA
Source organism: uncultured Methanotrichaceae archaeon (assembly GCA_964556405.1). Lineage (GTDB taxonomy): Archaea > Halobacteriota > Methanosarcinia > Methanotrichales > Methanotrichaceae > UBA114. Next base: position 25,708 of record CAZKWM010000001.1, read on the forward strand.
CAGCTCCGGCACCACCATCGTCTCCACCCGAATGGTCCAGGGCGAGGGATCGGTCTATGCCCCTCCTTGACGTGGCTGTGATCGTCCTGGGAGTGGAGACCAGGAACGCCAGCGCCTCGGCAGCAGTCTCGGAGAACGCTGCCCTTATGAACTGGACTATCCAGGCAGTCCTAAGGGCGGGCGTGAACAGATCGGATGTCCAGACCAGCCAGTACAGCCTGGCCACGAAGACACAAAACCCGCCCATTCCATACTCTGGTGTTTCAGTTATCAGCCAGAATCAGACATCCATCTTCGTGGCCACCAACCAGGTGACCATAAGGACGAACCATACAGGAAGCGTGGGCAAGATCTTGGACGCAGCCATTTCCGCCGGCTCCAACAACGTGGTAAGCATCAGCTTCGATATCAGAAATCCTCAACCCCAGACGGATGAGGCCCTCAGGAGATCTGTGATCGATGCCAGGAGAATGGCAGAGGCCATGGCCTCTGCCGCGGGAGTGAGGCTCGGCAAGGCCATGGAGATCTCGGGAGGATACAGCTTCGTGGCCCCAAGGGCTGTGGCTTATAGCATGGCAGCGGCGCTCAACCCGACCCCTTTCGAGGAAGGGCAGGTGCAGGTAACCTCCGCAGTCTCTATGACCTACCAGGTTCTGCCTTAATTTTTTCTTTTATTGGATCTTCCGCTAAATATTAGCAATACAGCATGTGCTCAGCCTGCTTATCCTGCACCTCAGAGCCAAAGGTCTCCTGGAACTTCCAAACCACGTAAAGCTCGCACTTGAAGTTGTCCCTCATGACCTCCATGAGCGTCTCCTTGGTAAGACCGTCATAATAAATCTCCCTGGAGAACTGTATGCTTTGAAGCTCCTGGACGTTTGGCTCCATATCGAAGTTGGCATCCCTGCCTAGGAGGGCGTACCTCATGTCCCACAGGAATTTATCCTTCTCTTTTTTGGGCAGGGCGTGGAGGGCCTTCTCGTGGATATCGGCAAGCCTTATCCGAGAAAAGACCACCACCATATCATCCCTGTTGTTCTGCTGTATGATGTTCACGTGCCTTCCCGAGCCCATGGGGTACTCAGCTACAAGATGAAAGTAGAGCTTCTCGTCGTAGACCTTGTCCTTGTAAAGCCCTTCCTCTGAGAGCCAGTTTCTCAATTTAAGACACATCTCTTCTACAACCCTCGTCATCATAGCTATTTCCTCCTGCGCTCTCCACGTGCTATGCTCAGCCACGGCTCCCGGATTAATAAGCGTAACCCAACTTTAAATAAATAATATTTATATAAAATTATAAGATCCATCTTAAAAACCAACCTCTCGCCTTCCCTCTCTGATGGAGAAACTAGCCTTGAGCCTGGAAGTTGCTGTAATTTTTAAAGAAAAACGAGAAAAAACGGGGAAAAGGTCGGACGGGCTTACTTCAATATCTCTTGCAGCTTGAACTGGTAAGGCCCGAGCTTGCCGCCGAAGTTGGCCGCGCTTATGCGCAGGACGCCCGGCACCTGGCAGGCAGCCATGATTCCCGCCTTCATGGACTTGGCCACGGCCTCCTGGCTGATGCCATTAATGACGATCTCGTAGATGGCAGAGACGTCCTCGGTCATGGTGCAGACCCCATCCTCCCTTAGGGACGAGCAGAAGGCTGCGTTCGTCGAGGCCTTGAGGAACTTGTACTTGGACCCGACCTTGGAGCCACTGGCCACGATGCCTCCAGGGAAGGGAGTGGTCGTACCCTTCTGTTTGGCTATGGCATCCACGGCAGCCTCGGCGGCGGTCAGGGCAGCCATCTGGTTCTGGCCCATGATATAGAAGTTGCCGCCAGCCACGCCGTTTATTGCTCCAATGTTCTGCTCCATGAGGAAGTCGCCGGATATGATGGGTATCTTCCACATGTTCCTGCCGTAGAGCTCCTCCTGTTTCTGATAGCCGTCGCCGAAGAAGCTCAGCTTCTTGCCTGAATCGAACTGCTGCTCGGCCTCAGTCAGGCCGTTGAAGACAGCTGTTGTGGGCGCAGTAAGGACGCACTGGCCTATCCTGAACAGAAGAGATGTCTCCAGGGTCTTGAAGCTCATGTTGCATATGAGTATGTATGCTCCGGGCCTTCCGTCAGGGGTCTCGTCGCCGCTAACCACACACTCGATCCCCGCTTCAGCAGGGCATCCTATGACCGAGGTTCCAAAGCCCGTGGCCTCTCTGGCCGAGGACAGGGCCCAGCGCTCAGTCACTGCGGTTATGAGGACCCTTCCCACCTTTATGGGAAAGGCCTCGGCAAAAGTATCCTCGATCTCCACGCCATTGATCTTCATGATAAAACCTCCAACCTTCCTAAAGCGTTATACTTTCAAGAGCTATAAGTTATTTTCAGGAGATATATTATCAAGGGTTGTAAACGCCAAGCTCGAACTTATCTCCAGACCACAGGGCAGCAGCCGAGCAGACGGGCCTCTCAAATGGCAGGCCAAAGGCTCCTTTTGCCACCGCCTGGGCTGTGCTTCCAGACAGGTCCACCTTCTGGAGGTTGTTTGCCTCGTAGGTGGCCACCATGACGGCATCCCCATCCTCCAGGATGTATCTCTTGGCCCTGAACTCGTCATCCTTGGCTATCCCCAGCCAGGCCTCTTTACCTCTAACAGCACCGGCGAGCCTCGGGGTGTTAAGCTCATCCCGTTCGTAGCCTAGGGTTACCAGGCAGAGGGCCAGGGCGTCCAGGGGCTTCATGCCATCTTCGACCCTCTCCACGATGGTATCTGTCTGGGTGCCGTTGGCCACTACCGCGGTATCACCAAAGGTCCTTATGCAGTTGTAGGCTATGTAGGGATTTTTGGCCAGGTCGGTGGGGTCCCGGGGAGAGACCAGTATAGAATTTCCCCGAATCTCCGCCCTGCGGTTGGGAAAGGAGCGGGAGGAGACCCTGTAGCCTGCCCAGCTCCTCCCGGCCGTCCTGCCCACGGCCACGATCCTTCCCACGTACATGCCTCTACTCCTGGGCCAGGCCGTACTTGGCTATGTTCTCGTCGGCAATGGACTGGATGGCGACGATGGCCTCTTTTCCTCCAGGGGCCTTGAAGAGGTGCCTGTATCTTCCCTGGGCCTTCAGGTAATCGGTGACGGGCCTTGGCCTTATCTTCTTCACGTCGGCGAGCTTTCCATCCACGAACTCGAAGAGCGGGTAGAGTCCCGTCTCCACAGCGAGCCTCGAGATCTCTATGGTAGAGCCGGTCTCGAAGGTCCAGCCGGTGATACAGGGGGCATTGATCTGCAGGTAGGATGTCCCGCGGAGCTCCGCTGCCCTCTTCACCTTGCGCCTCAGATCCACGGGGAAGGCCACTGAGGCCGTGGCCACGTAGGGCACGTGATGGGCGACGGCGATGGCCGGCATGTCCTTCTTGGGCTTGGGATTGCCCAGGCTCTGCTCACCCGCGGGCGTGGTGGTGGTGTGGACGCAGAAGGGCGTAGAGCCGCTCCTCTGGACGCCCGTGTTCATGTAGGCCTCGTTGTCGTAGCAGACGTACATGATGTCGTGGCCCCTCTCGAACATGCCCGAGTTGGAGCCCATGCCTATGTCGAAGGTGCTGCCGTCTCCTCCGATCACCAGGGTCTTGGTATCCTTGCACTGGCGCTTCAAAATCGTCTCGACCCCTGAGGCCACGGCGGCCGCGTTCTCGAAGAGGGAGTGCAACCATGGAACCTTCCAGGCGCTCTCCGGGAAGGGCGTGGAGGTAACCTCCAGGCAGCCTGTTGGAGAGACCACAATTACATTAGGCCCTGTGGCATCCAGGACCAGCCTTACCACCGTTGGCATGGAGCATCCGGCGCAGGCCCTGTGCCCAGGAGCAAAGAGTGACTGTTCTTGAATCATCGAATCAAATCCTCCTAGAGTATCTCCTTCCTTAAGGTTAAGAACTCAAACTCAGCCTCAGGGCCTTTTGCTGCGGCCAGAGCCTTATCGCCTGCTTTCTTTATGTCCTTGAGAGTGATATCCCTGCCACCAAGGCCTGCAGTAAAGCCGATGATGGGTGTTTTCATGCCGGTGTTGTAGAAGGCTGCCTTCAGGTCGGTGGTGAGTCCTGCCTCGTTTCCTATGGATATGTCCTTTTCTATGACCGCTATGGAGCTTACGTCCTTCAGGGCATCTCTCAAAGCCTTGACTGGGAAGGGCCTGTAGCTCCTGACCTTTACCAGGCCGACTTTCTTGCCCTCAGCCCACATCTCATCCAGGGCATCCTTGATGGTTCCTACAACCGAGCCCAGGGTCACAATAGCCGCATCGGCTCCTTCCATTCTGTAGGTATCTATGAGGCCGCCGTAGTACCTTCCAAAGATCTCCTTAAACTCCTTGGCTATGGTATCTATCTTACCCAGGGCTTTGTTTTGGCCCTCCTGCTGGAGGTACCTGTACTCGGTGAATGTGGTGGGATCGGCAAAGGCGCCTATGGTCACAGGGTGAGCCGGGTCCAAGGTTATCTTAGGCTTGAAGGGCGGCAAGAACTGCTTGACCTTATCATGGTCCAGGAGCTCCACCGGCTCATAGACGTGGGTCAGTATGAATCCATCCATGCAGACCATGACCGGCGTCAGTATATCTGGGTCCTCGGCCAGCTTGTAGGCCTGGGGCGTGAGATCCATGGCCTCCTGGACGTTCTCGGCGTAGAGCTGTATCCAGCCGCAGTCGCGAGCGCCTATGGAGTCCTGCTGGTCGTTCCAGATGTTCAAGGGCGCTCCCATGGCACGGTTGGCCACGGTCATGACTATGGGCATCCTTAACCCTGAGACGTTGTATAGAACCTCGTACATGAGGGCAAGTCCCTGGCTGGTGGTGGAGGAATAGGACCTTGCACCCATGGCGCTTGAGCCTACCAGGGCCGAGAGGGCTGAGAACTCGGAGTCCACGGTGATGAACTCCGACTTGAGTTCTCCGTCAGCCACCATCTGGGACAGGTTCTCGACTATGTGGGTCTGGGGCGTTATGGGGTAGGCCGAGATTATGTCTGGGTCGCAGCACTTCACGGCCTGGGCTATGGCGTAAGATCCCTCGACTACTTTCCTCATTTACTTCTCCTCCAAGACCATGGTTATGGCTTTTCTAGGACACTCGTGGGCGCATATGCTACATCCCTTGCAGTAGTCCAGGTCAGGGATGAACATGCCCTCGACCCTTCTTATGCAGCCCTCGGGGCAATAGATCTCGCAGAGGCTGCACTTGCTACACCTCTTCTGATCCACCACCGGGACGAAGGTCCTCCAGGCGCCGGTCTTGGTGGCCTGGGTGCTTCCAGGCTCTACGTATCCTCCTGCACTTACCTTAAGCATGAGAAACCCTCTCGTAAGCTTCCTTGATAGCAGCCAGGTTCTTTTTGCCAAGCTCTCCCTTGAACCTCTCAGAGACTGCAGCGTTCATGCTCTCCAGACTCACCAGGCCCGTGGACCCGCAGAAGGCGCCAAGCATGATGGTGTTGACTATGGGCCTTCCTAAAATCTCCATGGCGATCTTGGTGGCATCGATGGTCACTACCTGGGCCTCGGTCTTAAACTCGAGCTTCTCCTTGGGCCTATCCGTGTTTATAATTATCTTGCCATCGGGTTTAAGTCCCGCAGCTACGTCCACCACGTCCAAGAGGGAGACATCCTGAACCAAGACGTAGTCCGGATTGTAAATCTGGCTCCTAACCCTTATGGGTTGGTCTGCAATTCTCACAAAGGCCATGACCGGAGCGCCCCTCCTTTCCACACCAAATGCAGGGAAGGCTTGAGAGTACTTTTTGTCCTCGAAGGCTGCCACAGCTATAATCTCGGCAGCGGTAACCGATCCCTGACCTCCACGACCGTGAATCCTAATCTCCTTCAACAGGCGGACCTCCTCGTCCCGTGCTCTTCTCCGGAACGAGACCAGAAGATATAGCCTTTTCGATAGCCTTTCAAGGGCTTTTGGCCCTTCCTCGCCAGGTTCTTATCCTAGGTGGGGATTAATGGGCTAACTTAGATGAACTTTGGATTATTGCAGAGATACAGGCGCGGAGAAAGAGCATTTTTGCTCCTGAAGGGATATCCCTCAGGAAGTTCCTGGAGGGATGGCCGACAGCCCTATGGGTAGCATGGGAGATAGAGCGACTTTAGGGCTTGGACTAAATCCTAAAGCTGGTTGCTAAAAAGCGAAAGATGGATATAGCATATCTGTAACTTTATTCAGTTAGATTGATAATTTAAAGGTGTTTTAGAAGATGGCGCAATTATTGGTGCCAGACACGAGCGTTGTCATCGACGGAAGGATCTCAGCCAGGGTGAAATCCGGGGAGCTTAACGGCAAGAGAATAGTCGTCCCCGAGGCTGTGGTGGCGGAGCTCGAGGCACAGGCAAACCACGGCAGGGATACGGGCTTAAAGGGCCTGGAGGAGCTAAGACGCCTCTCTGAGATGGCCAAGGCCGGAAAGATAGAGCTGGAGTACGTGGGCGTTAGGCCCGACTTAGACCAGATAAAGCTGGCAGGTGGCGGGGAGATAGACGCCATGATCAGGGATACGGCCCTGGAGCTAGGGGCCTCCTTCTTGACCAGCGATATGGTCCAGTCCAGGGTGGCCGAGGCCATGGGTCTGGATGTGGAGTACGTCAGGCCCCAGAGGGAGGCAATAAAGCCATTAAGCCTTGAGAAGTACTTCACTGAAGACACCCTCTCTGTTCACCTGAAAGAAGGGGCGTTTCCTATGGCCAAGAGGGGCAAGGTTGGGGACTTCTCCCTGGTTAAGATCGGAGAGAAGCCCATGAGCGAGAGGGAGCTGCGCGATCTATCCAGGGAGATCTTCGAGAGGGCCAAGCTCGACCCCGAGGGTTACGTGGAGATGGAGAAGACGGGAGCCTCGGTGGTGCAGCTGGGCCCCATGAGGATCGCCATAGCCAAGCCTCCCTTCTCCGATGGCCTGGAGGTCACGGCCGTAAGGCCTGTAGCCAAGGTAGACCTGGACTCTTACAGGCATGCCCCGGAGTTAAAAGAAAGGCTCAGAGCGGGCCAGAGAGGTCTTCTGATAGCGGGCCCTCCGGGCTCGGGCAAGTCCACCTTCGCAGCAGGCGTGGCCGAGCACCTTCTCAAGTGCAGCTACGTGGTAAAGACCCTGGAGTCCCCGAGGGACCTTCAGGTTCCTCCCGAGATCACTCAGTACGGCCCCCTGGAGGGAAGCATGGAGGCCTCAGCCGACATCCTCCTCCTGGTCCGTCCCGACTATACCATTTACGACGAGGTCCGGAAGACCAAGGATTTCAAGGTCTTTGCAGACATGCGTCTGGCAGGCGTTGGCATGATAGGCGTAGTCCACGCCAACAAGCCCATAGATGCCCTGCAACGGCTTCTAGGTCGCGTAGAGCTGGGCATGATACCACAGGTCGTGGACACGGTGGTCTTCATTGAGAAGGGCGAGGTGACCAAGGTCCTGGACGTGGAGTTCACGGTCAAGGTCCCCGTAGGCATGATTGAGGCCGATCTGGCGAGGCCCGTGATCGTGGTCAAGGACTTCGAGACCCACGTTGCTGAGTACGAGATGTACACCTACGGCGAGCAGATCGTGGTTATGCCCGTGGCCAAAACAGGCTGCGGCAGGAAGCCTTCGTGGAAGCTGGCCTCCAGGGCGATTGAGAAGGAATTCGCTCAACACGTCCGGGGTCCAGTGGAGGTGGAGATGCTCACCGACTACAAGGCCCTGGTCAGGGTTCCCTCGGATGAGGCAGCCAGGGTCATAGGCAAGGCCGGAAAGAACATAGAGCTGATAGAGAAGCGCCTGGGATTGCACATAGACGTCAGGGCCAGTGACGAAGCGGTCTGCAGAGTTCCTTCAGTTGAAGAGAACGACCTTTTGACTCTCAGGATGGAGGACACGGCCAGGCACCTCATCATATGGCTCGGTGACTGCGCGGGCCAGGCCGTGGAGGTCTACGTTGGTGGTGACCCCATTTTCACAGCCACGGTGGGAAGAAGGGGCGACATAAGGATCGCCAAGTCATCGGAGATGGCCAAGCAGATACTGAAGAGGATAAAGGATGGCGAGGAGATAGAGGTCAGGAGGGCCCTGGCCGAGACCTGATCTCTCAACCTTTACCAGATCTCAACCTTTTTAGACATTTAGACTTAGACCCCTAGGGCTAGGCGCAGGGTGTTTCTCACCGCTGGCGCCAGGCCCAGGGTGATGAGGGTGAGATTGGTCAGGTTTCTCAAGGATGGGTCATCCAAGGTCTCATCAACTATGTAGAGGATCGGCAGTATCACGATGAGCTTTAAGGGATACATGATGGCCGCCGTGCCAGCCATATCTATGAGGTAGGTCGGTACCACGTGCTTTTCGTAATACCCAAACAAATCCACGCCCACGTAGGTGGAGCTGGCATCGAGCATATGGGAGAGAAGGATGGCCAGGTTAAAATTCGCTCCCAGAAATCTCAGGCCATGGATTGGCCCTTTGAGAAGGTAGATCAGGCCAGCCACGGCAGAGCCCATGGCCGCCACGGCAACCAGAACCCCTGGATTCTCAAGACCCGATATGAAGAGGATGGCCAGGTTTACCAGGGTACAGAGGATTCCTACTTCAGCATACGCCTTAAGGTAGCTTTCTTTCCATATCCACATGGTCAGGATCAGGGAGGAGGACGTGACGAAGAAGACCAGGAAGTAGATGATGGGAGTTATGAGAAGGTAGCTCAATGGTGGGCTAACGATTCTAGCATCTTCCACTACCCTCAAGCTTGATCCTGCCAGGATGTAAGGCACAGTGGCAGCTACCAGGCCTTCATCAAATTTAATGTCGAACTTTTTGGAGGCCCTGGCTAGGGCCAGCACCATGATCCCGAGCATCAACGCCCAGGTTACCGTGTCCACTGGGTTGTAAGATGTGTCGTAAATTATAGGGTCGATATAGTACCTGAAGATCCAGGAAGGAGCGTCCACGGTGCCCTGGTATTGCGTCTGGGGTATTTTTAAGGTTCGTGTCCTTTCGGCGGAAAGTATATATATAGTCGAGGTGATTCCATCATATCAGTTTTCTCATTTTAGTTGAGGTAATTAGATGGTCGAGGTGTTCAAAGGCACAACTACGGTAGGGGTACTCTGTGATGGGGGTGTCGTCCTTGGATCGGAGAGCCGAGCTACCATGGGTAATTTCATAGCCAGCAGCACTGCGAAGAAGATTTACCAGGTGGATGATCTGGTGGGCCTGACTACCGCGGGAGTTGTGGGCGATGCCCAGTCCCTCGTCAGAATAACTCAAGTCGAGGCCAGGCTTCATAGGATGCAGAGAGGCGAGCCCATGACAGTCAAGGCCATAGCCTCTATGCTCTCCAATATCCTCTCCAACCGGAGGTACTATCCTTACATGGTCCAGCTCGTTTTAGGCGGCGTGGACAGGTACGGCCCCAAGCTATTCTCCCTAGATGCCGTGGGCGGGCAGATCGAGGAGAGGAACCTAGTCTCGACCGGCTCGGGGTCACCCATAGCCTACGGCGTTCTGGAGGCGGAGTATAGGCCCAGGCCCAGCTTGGAAGATGGGACCACTCTGGCAGCCAAGGCCATAAGGACCGCCATGAAGAGGGACTCGGCCTCGGGCGATAAGATAGAACTGGTGAGGATCACCAAAGACAGCTACGAGGAGGTCGGAGATCTCAAGCTTCAGGAGATTATGAACCTCCTATAAAAAGAAAACCAATTTTTTTGGATGTGTTCTTTTGTCGGTTGAAGAAGTTCTTTTCGAGCTTAAACGCAAGGTGCAGAGCAAGCTGCCCCCTGACATCAACGTCACGGGCCTGGAGTTTGAGGGCCCTGAGCTAGTCATTTACACGGATGACCCAAGGCGTCTTGCGGACGATGGAGAAATTATTCGATCCTTAGCCAAGGACCTGAGAAAGCGCGTTGTGGTCAGGCCCGATCTCAAGGTCCTGGCCGACCCTGAGGTAGCTAAAAACAAGATCCAGGAGGTAGTGCCTAAGGAGGCGGTGCTCACTGATTACTACTTCGATGGCGAGACCGGCGAGGTTGTTATAGAGGCGGAGAAGCCAGGTCTGGTCATAGGCAGGCACGGGGCAACCTTACGGGAGATCACCAAGCTCATAGGCTGGACCCCCAAGGTGGTAAGAACGCCGCCGGTGAGGTCCTCGACCATAGCCAATATCAAAGATTACTTGAGGTCGGTCCAGGCCGATAGGAAGAATATCCTCCGGACAGTGGGCAGGAAGATCCATAGGGACGTGGTCTCCAAGGACCAGTGGGTCAGGATCTCAACTCTGGGCGGGTGCAGGGAGGTCGGAAGGTCCTGCATGCTCCTATCCACCCCCGAGTCCAGGATCATAGTGGACTGTGGCATAAACGTGGGCTCCGACGACTCGGCCACGCCTTTCCTTTATGTCCCTGAAGTCTACCCCTTGAGCCAGATCGATGCCGTGGTGCTCACCCACGCCCACCTGGACCACTCCGGGCTGGTGCCCATGCTCTACAAGTACGGCTACGACGGCCCTATCTACTGCACGCCGCCAACCAGGGACCTCTATGTTCTGCTCCAGCTCGATTATATCGAAGTGGCAGGGCGTGAAGGCAAGCGCATGGCCTACGACTCGAACATGATAAGGCAGGCCTTGAAGCACACCATCACCTTGAACTACGGCGACGTTACCGACATCGCCCCTGACGTCAAGCTGACCATGCACAATGCCGGCCACATCCTGGGCTCCTCCATAGCCCATTTCCATATCGGCGAGGGGCTCTACAACGTGGCCTTCACGGGCGACTTCAAGTACGAGAGGACTAGGCTCTTCGACCCGGCAGTCAACAGTTTCCCTCGCTTGGAGACCCTGGTGACAGAGGCCACCTATGGCGGCGCTAACAGCCTCCAGCCATCTAGAAAGGAGGCCGAGACAAACCTGCTCAAGGTGGTCAATGATACCATTAAGCGTGGCGGAAAGGTCATCATACCCGCCTTCGCTGTGGGCAG
>CAZKWM010000002.1:0-28047 GCA_964556405.1 uncultured Methanotrichaceae archaeon
CGCTGGCAATACTTCAGCTATCTACAACAACAGATTTGGGACGCTTATCTACGGGGAGAACGTCCAGATTTACGATAATGAAGCTCCCAAAGATATCTTAAGTTTGGGGCGCACGGAGATGGCCTTTGATTGAGCGTTAAAGAGCCCGGTCCCCGCGCCGGGCTCAAAGTTTCTATTCTATATAAATATAAATATTAATTTAGTTATGGATACCCGCGGGGTAAGAGAGTATGCCGAAACATAAAGCAGCGATGGTGACGTATCTACTGATTTTCAGTATCACCGTCATGGCTTTCGGGGAGTCCGAGAGCCCTGGGGGAAAGGTCGTAGAGGTCAAATCGCAGAAAGGGCTAGCATCGTTAGCGGGTGAACTTAATTGGAGTGACAATAATACAATTTATGTAATGGTTCCAACCTCATCACAGGAGAATTCTACTTCGCCTGCAAATGATGAGATAGACCTCGAGGAGGGCCTGGCTCTCCACGCTCAGTTACCTTTCGCTAGGTGGTATAATAGCGTTTTGAATGTCAGGCCGCCCGTATCTCAAGCCTGAACTAAGCTACCTGCGTTGATAGTGATGGCATAACGTTCGTTAGTGCCGAAGAGGTAGAGATAGCCCATCCTCACAGGCTCGCCCAGATAATCTTCTAGGAGCATGCAGTAAGTTGCTAACTGGATCTCATCGTTGTCATAATAAGATGAGCCTCGCTTGCGCTCTATCGGTACCAAGGTGGGTCCAGTACTCTTACTATTTTTAGATTCAAGGATATCTACCTTTCCATGCAGACCAAGGTTTTCAGATCGTAGATAAAACTCGTGTATCCAGCCGTCTCTTCTAGACTGGTTTTGGTGCCTAAGTAGTCCATCCTTGTGGTAGGCATTCATTTCTACTGTATCAAAATAAGAACGATAGTAATATCTACGCGGGCAATAGAAATATTGATATCGATAGTAAAGGCCGGGCTTCCAAAACAGGCTGTGGGGTTGAAAAAAGCCTCCAATACGGTAATCGCAAAGTTCGCTTAAATCAAGATTGAAGAGGACGCCGGCAAAGCCGCTCCTCTATACATCTTTCAGGCTTTTACCGCAGATCCATTTTGGTTTTGCCAAGGACGCTTATGTAAGTTACTTCCTTGCCCTGCTCCAGCTTTGCCTTCATCTCCTCGGTGATGGGTACATCGATGGTGCTGTAGTCGCCCATATCCATGAGCTGGACTGAGTTGTCGCTTAAGGATAAGACCTGGCCCGACTTTCTTTCCACTACGGGGACGTAGACCTTGGAGGTGACGGGGGATACCATGGATCTCTTCTGGTTATCGAATATGCCTATGCAGTCAACCCTGGCCTTGGCAGCGCCGTGCTTTCCGGGCTTGGAGTGGGATATGGCCTTGATGATGCATGGTTCATCGTCAATGATAACGTATCTTCCTTCTTTGAGCTCTCTTACCTCTACCTGTTCCTTCATCTCATCACTCCGAGCCCGGAATGCGCCTCTCCTATTTAAAGAATGCCTCTCATCCGTCTCAAAGCTTCCTCTATTTTGTCTCGAGAGGCCGTGTAGGAGAGCCTGAAGTGCTCTTTTCCACCTGGGCCGAAGGCCGAGCCCGGAACAACTATTACTCCTGCATTGGCCAGGCTGCTTGCAGCTAAATCGCCGTTACCGGCCTTAGGAAACAGGTAGAACGCTCCCTGGGGAACCTTAAGATCCACACCCATTTCCTTAAAGCCCGTGGCTAGAATATCCCTTCTGACCTTGAACTCGTCTCTCATGGCCTTCACACAGTCTTGGGGGCCGGTCAGAGCGGCCAGGGCCGCTGCCTGGGAGATGGAGCTGGCACAGGCCTGGATGTACTGGTGGACCTTGAGGAGCTGATCTAAAGCATCGCCCTTGGCTCCGAGATATCCGAGCCTCCATCCTGTCATGGAGTAGGTCTTGGAGACGGCGTTGATAGTTATCACGTCATCAGCAAACCTGGCGGGGCTCACGTGTTCTCCTTCGTAGAGGAAGTGCTCGTAGACCTCGTCCGAGATAACAGTCACGCCTCTGTCGCTGGCGATCTCGGCTATGGCCTTGACCTCCTCCTTCGTCTGCACGGCGCCAGTTGGGTTGGAGGGAGAGCAGATGACCATGGCCTTGGTCTTGGGGGTGATCCTCTCCTCCACCGCCTGGGGAGACATCCTGAGATCCTCGTTCAAGGGAATGCCTACGGGCTTTCCTCCCACCAGATGTGTCAGGGCTTTGTAAGCGAGAAAGCTCGGGTCGCCCATTAGAACTTCTTCTCCTTTATCCACCAAGGCTGATATGGCCAAAAATAGAGCTTCGCTGGCGCCGCTGGTGACCATGATCTCGGAAGGTAAGTAGTCGACGTCGTTTTCCCTTTTGAACTTCTCGCTGACCGCTTTCTGCAGATCCGGATAGCCGCAGTTAGGGGTATAGCCGGTCATCCCTTTTTCTATTGCCTTGATGGCAGCCTCCTTGATATGAGCGGGCGTGTCGAAGTCGGGCTGACCTATGCCCAAGTTGACGGCATCAGGGCCGGCTCCCTCAAAGGCTTTGCGTATGCTGGATATCTCTATCTCCTTGGTGCAGCTTGAGAATCTCATTTGGAATTACCTCGGCGCGGGCTTTCTGCTTTCTTGGTCTGCCCTTCTTTTACCTCCTCCTCTTTATAAACGGCGTTGGTAAAATGGAAGCACCCTAGCCTTTCCAGCTCCTGGCAGGTGACCTTCATACTGGACCTTCCTCCGACCCGGTGTAAGTCAATCCTGACATCCTCCTTCTTCAGGTCCTCGGTGATGGAATCGATGAACTTCTCCAGGGCCGTTGGGCTGGAGAAGGGGATCACGAAGATCGCATGGTAGAGGGAGCCCTTTTTGGTGTAAGAGGTCAGAATATAGCCCCTGCTCTCAAACTCGCTTATCTTCTCGAAGCTGCAGGCCACCTCCTTCTCGTGCTCCGCAGTGGAATCCAACCTCGAGATTATTATGAGTATCTTGGCGGCCAGGGACCTGTCCAGACTTTTGCAGAACCAGAGGTTTATAGCCCCCTGGCTCAAGGTCACCGAGGCCTCATCTCCCGTCATCTCCAGGGAGAGCAGCTCCTGCCTACATCTCTGGGCGTAGGGCATCAATGGCTGATGAAGCGGAGTAGATATAACCATTTCGAGGATACTCCCTGCCATGGGAGAATCACTTGATAAGCTCTTTGAGGTTGAGCCCTATGCCAGGAAGCTAGGCATGAGGCTCCTGGAAGTAGGCCTGGGGATGGCCATGGTAGAGATGAGGATCACGAAGGACATGAACAACATCTTCGGATCAGCCCATGGCGCAGCCATATATGCCCTTATGGACGTGGCCTTCGAGCTGGCTGCCAACTCCCATGGGACGGTCTCCGTCGCCCTGGATGTAAATGTAAACTATCTATATCCCGCCGTGGCCGGAGACCTTCTGATTGCCTCCGTCCGGGAGATGAGCAGATCCCCCAAGATCTCCACTTACTTCATTGAGGTCAAGAAGGAGGACGGAAGGCTCGTCGCGACAGCCCAGGCCATGGCCTACAACAAGAAGGACCCTCTGCCCTCCCAATGAGGAGAGGACTTATAGCTGATACAAAATAACTCCTCCTCAGGTGGACAATGAGGCTGAGGTCGTGCTTGAAGAGGTACAGGGGCGACACCCACAGGGCCCTCTCTCCCGAGGAGACCCTGGCGAAGGTGGAGCCCAAGATGCCCGCGGCAGGCATCACCAGGGTGGCGGATATAACCAACCTTGATAGAGTAGGAATTCCCGTCTTTTCATCCATAAGGCCCATGGCCGACAGGGGGGCCGTCTCTGTCTACAACGGCAAAGGGGCGTCTCCAGTGGAGGCCCGGGTCTCCGCCATGATGGAGGGGATAGAGAGGTACTCCTCCGAGGTGAGGGACAGGCATCTTACCGTTGCTAGGTACTCGGGCCTTTGCCAGAGCGAGAATGCCTTGGATCCTTCAGAGCTCATCCTCCCGGTAGGGGCCGACCCCAACTCCGATATTCCCTGGATCCTGGGCCAGGATATACTGAACGATGAGGAGATAATGGTGCCTGCCAACGCCGTCTTCCATCCCCTGACTGAGGACTATCGGAGGCTTTTTAGGACGAACACAAACGGCCTGGCCTCAGGAAATGAGATGGAGGAGGCGGTCTTCCACGGACTGGCTGAGGTGGTGGAGAGGGATGCCTGGGCCCTAGTAGAGGCCAAGCGGGACACAGGGCCCGTGATAAGGAACGTAACAGATAGCATCGCCCTTGGACTCCTGGATAAGTTTGCTACGGCTGATGTAGCAGTCCACTTGAAGGACATCACCAGCGACATAGGCATACCCACCTGCGCCGCTTCTTCAGATGATGTCAAGCTTAAAGACCCCATCCTCCTCACCAACGGCATGGGAACACACGTCAGCAGCAGGATCGCAGTCCTGAGAGCCTTGACTGAGGTAGCCCAGAGCCGTCTCACCCAGATCCACGGGGCCAGGGAGGACACCGTCAGCGCCGAGATGAAGCGTCAGATAGGCTACGAGAGGATGAAGCGCATCAATAAGCACTGGTTTGATGAATCCAGGGAAGAGGACTTCTCAGCCCTGCCGAGCTTCGAGAGCGACGACTTCCTGGAGGACGTGAGGTACATCACCAGGAAACTGGAGGAGGCAGGCCTGGAGAGGGTCATCGTTGTGAACCTGACCAGGAAGGAGATAGGCGTGCCCGTGGTCAGGGTGATAGTCCCAGGCCTGGAAATGTCTGCGGTGGACCCGGAGCGGGTTGGAAGGAGGCATCTCAATGCCAGGAAAGCCAAGGGCCGTCATCTTCTTGGGGCCAAGCCTGCAGCTAGATGAGGCTGAAAAGATCCTGGGCCTTGGGGACGGGGCCGAGTTCAGGCCTCCTGCCAAGAGAGGCGACATCTTCAAAGCAGCCGAGGATGGAGCCGAGTTGATCTGCCTCATAGACGGGTTCTTCTTCCAGGACTGCTCCGTGGCCCACAAGGAGATTCTGTATGCCTTGGAGCATGGGGTAAAGGTAATTGGGGCCTCTAGCATGGGCGCTCTGAGGGCTTCGGAGATGGATGTCTACGGCATGGAGGGCGCGGGGGAGATTTATCAGGCTTATAAAAATGGAGCGCTTGAGTCGGATGACGAGGTGGCATTAACCTTTGATCCCTACACCTTTACGCCTCAGTCCGAGCCCCTGGTGAACGTGAGGCATAGCCTTACGCTGGCAATAAAGCAGGGAGTTTTAAACCAGGAATCGGCAGAGGTCATACTGAGGGCGGCTCAATCCCTTTACTTCCCAGATAGGATCTACGACAGGATATTGAAGGCCGCCGGGACAAACGGGGTCTCCTCAGAGGCCATCGATGGGTTCAAATTGTTTCTAAAGTCTGGCGAAGGGGATCTTAAGGGTAAGGATGCCAGAAAGGCGCTAAAAAGGTCTCGGGAGATACTGGAGAATGGCTGAAGTCCTGTATCCGATTATGATATAGTCCTTTCGTACTTTTTCACACGGTAATTATTTCTAAGACTTTTCAAAGACATCTTTTGTTAGGGCATCAGTATGCTATCGATAACTCTCTTAGTTATATCAAAAAAACTTATTACCAAGCCTGGTAATATATCTTCTGAAGTTGTTGAGGTCAAACATACCGTAAAACCCATCCCTTAAGCCTTCTTGGCTCTGTTCAATCTTCCAATCAGATTTAGCAGTTTACATAACGAGTTTAGCTGTAATAGAGGTATCTGTAAATGAACGACCGCAATGAATCGAAGCCAGTAGATAAGAACCGCAAGGACCAGCAGCTCGATTATTATACGGAGCACCCTGAGGAAACACAGCTTACCACCAATCAGGGCGTAAAGGTCAGCCGCACCGATGATTCCCTCAAGGCCGGTCTAAGGGGCCCACCCCTCATGGAGAATTCTCATTTCAGGGAAACGATAACCCATTTCGACCATGAGAGAATTCCTGAGAGGGTGGTTCATGCCATGGGAACGGGTGCTTTTGGCTACTTCGAGTGCCTTAAAGCCCATGGGCGAATATACGGCAGCCAAGTTCCTTTAGGAGGTGGGAAAGAGGACCCCAGTCTTTGTGCGGTTCTCCACGCCAGCTTCAGGGGATCGGCGGATACGGTTAGGGACGTGAGGGACTTTGCCACCAAGTTCTACACCGAGGAGCTCATATCTCCCAGGAAGATTGGAAGGCTGGTCCTGAACAAGACGCATGAAAACTTCTTCGCCGAGGTAGAACAGGTCGCCTTCTGTCCTGGAAACGTGGTGAAGGGCATAGACTTCACCAATGATCCCTTGCTTCAGGCCAGGCTCTTCTCCTACATAGACACCCAGATAGGCCGCCTTGGAGGCCCCAATTTCCACGAGATACTCGTCAACAGGCCCATCGCCCCCGCCCACAACAACCAGAGGGACGCCATGCACAGGATGATGATCAACACCAGCAAGACCAGTTACTTCCCCAACTGCCTCGGCAGCAACTATCCGATGTCAACATCCTGGGATCAGGACGGCTACACCCACTACATGGAGACACTACATGGAGACGGTGGAGGGAAGGAAGGTCCGGGAGAGGAGCGTAGAAGTTCAAGGATTTCTTCAGCCAGGCCAGCCTTTTCTTGAACAGCATGGCCGACTTCGAGAAGCTTCACATCATCAGAGCCTTCCGCTTCGAGGTAGGCAAGGTGGAGAGCAAGGAGGTCCGCCAGGTTTGCTGATGACGTGATAACTATCAACGCCGTCTCCAAGACCTACTCCATGACAGGATGGAGGCTCGGATATCTCGGAGCCAAGGGCGTTGGTGCGGATCCGTCGACCCAGGGTGCCGATGCCAGCAAGTGCGGTAGATCTCCTGCCCTTAGATATGGCCAACACTCCTAAGAACACCCTCAAGAGCAGGATGATTGCCATTCTGGACGAGGATGGGTTCAATGGTACAGAGCTTACGAAGGTTACGATGGCTCTGGAGGATGTGGGTGGTCATGTCCAGGTTGTATCCACGCTTCTGGGAAGGATCAAAGGCGCCGACGGCCAGGAGTCAATGGTGGAAAAGAGCTCTCTTATCACTCCGTCCGTGGTCTTCGATGTCGTCTTCATCCCAGGTGGAAAGAAGAGCGTCGATGCTCTGAAGGCCAATGGGGATGCGATGCATTTCGTCAACGAGGCCTCAAGCACTGCAAGGCTATTGGAGCTGCCAGGGAGGGCATTGGTCTTCTGGAGGCTTCTGATATCAAGGGCTTGGTCTTTTCTGATCCTCAGGGAAAGGTAAAATCAGAGCTTGGTAGTAGTGACGGTTGGAACTGCTTCAGATGTTAATGCCTTCTTGGGAGCGTTTATCAAGGCGATAGCTCAGCATAGGTACTGGGGTAGGGAGAAGATGCTGCTGCCCCCTGATTGCCTTCCGATCTCTGTTTTCCAGTAGGCATTGTACCAGAACCTGTGCCCTTTCTCATTCTGCCTCTTGTCATGGGCGACCCATCCCCATCTTATAAGTGCCCTCAATGACTTGGCCAGCTTTCTTTCTGCTCTGACCCAATCTGTATAGGTTGAGATCTCCAATCCCATGGCTTGAGCTATCTCTTTCATGGATTTGGCTTCCGCTTGGCTATCAGGAAAAAAATTAAAAGAGATTCGTGATTCATCGGTTCACCTGTTATCCCTAGTTCTTATTTGCGTGCCGTATATAAATTTCTGCCCTTGCCAAAAGGTTACAAGCTCTGCCGTAAGTCAACGGCGGGCATTGGGTCGCAGCACACCGAAAAGGCTACATCACATCGGTTCAATTGGTTTTTTGGTTTGGAAATGAAACTGAAGATAATGATCACTGGCCACAAGGTCCATGACGTAGGCTACAGATACCACCTGCTAGGCTTGGCTAGAAGCAGCAAGCTGAAAGGATTCGATGCCGAAAATCAGATAGCGGATGTAAAGCAACATGTCGAAGTCCTGGTGGAGGGCGGTGATGCGGCGATCAGAAAATTTGGGGATATCATCCAGATCTTCAGGACTCCAGGCGCTGAGATATCAGATATTTCCTTATCCTCCTATAAGAAATGGGCAATGAAGTTAGCGGAATACAGTGGCTGGTGTACCAATATCCAGCTAAATATGGGCATACAGGCTATCTTAGATAGCAATAAGATCATAGAGCGTGTGGATAGCTGCCAAGAAGATACCATCAAGGCAGTGCAGGAAAATTGGGCCTTCTTTGCCTTCTACTCAACCATGCTCATCCTTATGGCCTTTATTGCCTTTGCAATCATTTTTACGGCTATAGGCACAGATTTTGACCTTGATTTCGCCAGATAGGAGGCTCGGAGGACCTCCCTGCCCCAGGGAAAAGGGCTTTAACCAGGCCATAGATCTCATAATTATGAGCTTTAGGGGTTTCCTGGAGGAGTTGAGATCTAAGGCCCTTTTAGAGGAGGTGCACAATGCCGCCTCTTCCAATTTAGAGGTAGCCCAGGTGTCCTGGAAGGCAAGGCCCATCCTTTTTCACGACGTAGATGGCCAAAAAAAGTGCTGCCTTAACATAATTGGCACCAGACACCTCCTGGCCATGGCTCTGGGGGTCGAGGCTACCAAACTGACCAGGTACCTGGCGGGCATCAGCTACCAGGGCCAGGTTGTAGAGGTGGAGTCATCGCCCGTCCAGGAGATAGAAGGGATGCCAGATCTCTCAAGGCTTCCCATACTGACTTACTTCCAGGGCGACGGAGGGCCGTACATCACCGCGGGAGTGGTGACGACCAGCTACCAGGGCCACCTCAACGCCTGCGTTCACAGGCTCCTGGTCCTGGGAAAGGACAGGCTAGCGGCAAGGCTCGTGCCCGGCAGGCACACCCACCAGCTCTACCAGAAGGCCATGGAGGCGGGCGAGGAATTGCCCATAGCAATATCCATAGGCGTAGATCCTGCGATCCTCATAGCCGCCAGCACCAGGGTGCCTCCGGAGATGGAGTACCAGTACGCAAGCGCCCTCAGAGGAGGTCCTGTGGAGGTCGTGCGTCTAGAGAACGACGTTCCAGTGCCACACGCGGAAGTCGTCCTGGAGGGGTACATCACCACCGAGAGATCTGATGAAGGCCCCTTCGTGGACATCACCGGCACCCGGGACCTGGTGAGAAAGGAGCCCGTCATCCGCCTGACCAAGATGATGACCAGAGAGGACCCCATCTACCACGGCATAATGCCAGCGGGCGGAGAGCACAAGATGCTCATGGGAGTGCCCTACGAGCCCCTCATCTTCAGGGAGGCCTCCAAGGTAGCCAGGATCAAAGACGTCATATTAACTGATGGGGGGTGCAATTACTTCCATGCCGTGGTGCAGATAGAGAAAAAGTCCGAGGATGAGCCGAGAAAGGTCATAGAGGCTGCCATTAAAGCCCACGGATCTTTGAAGCACGTGCTGGTAGTGGATGAGGACATCGACATCTACGATCCCAGGGACCTGGAGTACGCAGTTGCCACCAGGGTTAGAGCTGATGAAGATGCCATACTGTACCCCGGAGTCCGGGGTAGCACTCTTGATCCAAGGAGCGTTAACGGCATTACCACAAAGGTGGGATTGGACGCCACAGCCAAGCTCGACAAGCTCTGGAAGTTCCAGAGGGTGATGCCCGGAGGTAGGCCTTAAGTTCAGAGTTCTATAAAGGAGGCCTGCGCTATTACCCCCAGCTACACCTGCAAAATTATTTATGGCTTAAGCCTTTACATCATACCATTTTATGCTGAAGATTCTACAAGGAAGGGAGCTCTGCACAGGCTCCTGAAATTCTGTCTGGTGGGCACCATGGGGGTCATAGTCAACATGGGTCTACTGTGGCTGCTGACCGATCTTGTAGGCATTCAATATCTGATATATCTTCAGCCTTGGCCATTGAGGCGTCGGTGGTGTCCAACTTCCTTATCAACGACTCCTGGACCATTAACGATGTGGAGACCTTGAGCGCATTTCCCATACGGCTTTTGAATATGAACGCCGCCTATGGCGCAGGTATAGGCATAGCCTGTGCCACCCTTCTCAACTTCGCCATGGCCAAGAACTTTGTCTGGAGGTCCTGCCCTTGAGATTGTCGGTGATCATCCCTGCCTAAAATGAACGCCCTAACCTGGATCGCCTGGTGAGGGAAATATCCTCAGCCCTGGAAGGACAATGCGATGATTACAACACATTCTTCATCTACGAAGGCAATGATGGCGGAGAAAAGATTTTACAGAACATGGCTAAAGACCTGGGCTTCTGCTCTATCGCACGGCCGGTATTAAAGAGAGAGAATATACCCTTATCCTTTGGGTGCTGAATCCCATAATGCACTACATATTCTTCATGTGGGGGCAGATAGATATAATCCCCTCATTCTTCACTGCCATGGCCACGTAATGTGCCAAAAAGGGCCTAGATGAGGGCCCTCTAAATCCTTCATTAAATTGAGCAAACTCCTTAGAATCTTCTTTGAATCAGAGCAAGGCCTTATCTCTGCTCGCCCTGGGCCTGGGCGACTGCTTCAAAAAATTCCAGCTTTTCCTCCTTCCCATCTTCGCTATGGGACTTGAGGGGAACCACATATCAAATCTCATAAAGCTGATGGTAATAGGGTCCTTTCCTTTCGTCGCCATCATGCTCCTCTTTCTAGTCACTGAGGCCCTCCGCACGACGGCCCTCATTTCGAATCAGAACCAGAGAATTTTCTACCTTTCGTTGGATGTGGCACCAAACCACAGTGCTTATACCTTCCTCTTAGGCCTCTCTGCTTCCTACTTTTACGTGATGTACTTGAGCCAGGAGAGATCCTTCGATAGCATATGAAAGCATTCTTTAGCGGTTTTTGCCATCTTCTACTCCACTACGTTCTGGCATCCTCAGTGGTATCTCTGGTCCCTCCCCTTCCTGGTCCTTGCTATATCTAAAGATAGGAGGCTAATGGTCATCCATATGCTTATAGTAGCCTCCGTCTTCGCCTACATCCAGGAATGGGGTAATCCTCTTACTGCGGTTCTCTTTTACTCAGCCTCCCCCATCTTTAGAGATTTTCCATGGATCCTGGAGATAATACCCGGGCATACGAAAGTCCTGGGAGTAGTGGCCTACACCGGCTTCATAGTCTTATCCCTGGGCATGATCTTACCTGTATCTTTAAGGGAGACGAAGGCCTGGAGAACGATAAAAGATCCCTACCTGAGGAGAGGTCTTCGCTGGATAAAAGGCCGATATTTATAGTACTGGAGCTGTCTGCACCCTTGAGGATATTCTTTGCTATGATGGCTGCATCATTTCTTATCGACTGCAGCAGCTATTACAGCATAGAGCTGAGCGATATAAACAATCCTTTTTTACAGGCAGTAAGGGGAGATGAGATCTTCTTTGTCCTCTATGCCGTCATGCTGCTGAGCCTAATCTCCCTGGCAGTCGTAGTTCTTCTCTACGTCCTAAAGATGGAAGGAGGGTATTGAAATAATCTTTTACTTAAAGTTTTAATGCTAAAAAAACATAGGGTATAGGTGGAAAGCAGAAGGCGTAAGGTGGATCTTCGTGGCAAACGTACAGGATAATCGGTGTGCTGGTAACATCAACAGCCTGGCCGACATCAGGATCTCCAGGAGGGATCTAGTAAGGCTGCACGATCACTTGAGCTACCTCCAGAACGGCTTAAAGGAGATGGGTACCGATATCTCTGATATTCAGAAAAGGATTTATAAGCTCTCCAGGGACGCCGATAGATTGGGAACCCTCTTCGACTCCCTCTTCGGGGATCAGATAAGCTCAGTGATAGGCGGGGGAACGATCATCTCTTCACCATGTCTCTCGGCCGAGGAGAAGCTTTTGGATGCCATGGACTCGGAGCTCATAACCCTCGGGCCGGACAGGCAAACCTGGAAGCAGATGCTCTCAACCATCGATATAATAAGGCGGGTAGAAGAGGAGTTTGGTGGGATTGCGCCTAGAGAGGAGGTTTTGGCCCAAACGGCCGAGATCCATATCAGTTCAGATAAGCTCGATCAGATTCTAAATACGCTCAAGAAATCCGGAGCCCTGGCTGAGTCCGAAGATGCCGTCAGGCTCATCTGATTTTTTCTTTATCCTCTGGCGCTGAATGGGCGAAACAATAAACGCCAATTATAAAGGTACAATCGCGCCAAGAAGCTCCCTTAATATCGGTGATTGATCAATTCATCCCATGGAATCCATTTATGCTTTTGTGACTCTGTGGTTTTCCTTTGTATTCCAATATATATATATATATATATATTCTTGAACTCTCAGATCTCCAGGTACATGCGCACGCTGTATAGAGTGGCCAGCACCAGCACCAGGCCAGCCCCCAGAGCCAAAAGCTGGAATACCAGATCGCTCAACCCGATCGCCTCCCGGATAACATATCTTTTAAATATACCTTTTAAAGGAATCGCCTGGTAACTCCAGCTTTAGCATCATCAGCTTTGACACTATAATTCCTGATCACATCACATGGTCCCAGGACCTGGGCCGACCGAACCTCGGTGATGATGGCCATCATCCTCACCTTGCCCTCAAAGTCTTCCCTGATCCTGGGCCCCCCATATCCCATTGGCTTTCTCATCCAGCTCCTGGGTCAGTGCCCCGGCCAGGGCAGCGGCGCCCTTGAGGGTGGGGTCAAGCCCTCCGATTATGTGGAGAAGGCATCCCTTAGTGCCCCCTGTAGTCGATGTCCAGAAGAGGATTTTGCTTGATAGCCGAGCGAACGATCTCCTCAGGAGGCTCATACAAACAGCCCTCCCCGACTATCATAAAGGAGGGGCCTCCCGAGCTCATGATGGCCCTCACATAGGCGTAGTCCAGGTTGATGATGGAGGGCACGGTTATGGTCTCCATAACCCCTTTTATGATCCCGGTTATGAGCTGATCCACCACCGAGAAGGCGTGCTCCACGGGGAGGTTCGGCACCAGATCCAAGAGCCTGTTGTTATCTATGACGAGGCGGGTGTCGGCCTCGGCCATTGCCAGGTGCCGGCAGCCGGTGTTGATTCCAATCCCCAATGGGTTTTCGATAACTGTTGGCGTCAACTACCCCGCCCTAAAGGCCGGGGACCCCGGCGCTGACTGTTAAGTTGATTAAAGAATGTTTGGAATTGGAAGAGTACGAAATGTTGTATGCTTGCGCAATTCTGAAGCATCATGATGCAAAAATGAAGAGGAAGTCTGATGAGTGACGAAAATTTCGACCCAATGGAAGAGAGCCTTCGAAAGATATCGAGGGCTCCAAGTCTTAGCCCAGAACAATCGAACGCCATAGATTTACTAATTCTCGGAAAAACTGATCGTGAAGTTTCCGAATTAGTTGGGTTTTGTCTGTAAACAGTCACAAAATAGCACAAAAATCTGTTTTTCCCCCCCCCACGCCGAATTGAACCTGAAAAGAGATGATTTATGGGACGATGCAAAGATCAGATTAGAGACTTTAGCGAATGAAGCAGTGATCGTCCTATCCCAAGGCCTTCACAGCGAAGACCAACAAATAGCTGTCCTCACTGCTACCAATATCCTTAAATGTGTCGGCCTCTACGATTCAGGAAATGGGATCTATGCCAATCGTCCCAAGACTCCTGAAGAGGTGGTCTGTAGTCAAATGGTAGATTTGGGCTCTAATTGTTATATAGGAGTTAGGCCTGACGCATTCTCCGATCTTCAGCTAGAGAAATAGACAGAGGTGGCGGGGCAAGATTTAGCAACAAAATGAATATTTTTTGAGTACGAAAAAGCTGTGATGGAGCAATAAAAGGGGCTTAAGCAGTACAAAAAGAAAATTAAAGGATTAAAATCTAGCGACATAGAGCCCGTGCCTATAGTCATCGAGCCCGTGTAGTGCGTTTTAATTAGACATCGTTCTTGGGATCAGAGAGGAGTAGTTAGCCACTGGCAGAGAACGAGTCTTTAAATTGATTATAGAGGCTTGAATTATGTTAGGAGATAAACTAGATGCTGCATACGAGATAGGCCATATGATAAAAGTTGTTGAGCTCGGCCACTTCTTTATGGGCGTTGAGTTGACTGATAACGGTGGCGGCGGAACCCGCTACGATGCCCAACACATTGGTGACCCCATACCGGTCTTAGATGAGATCCGGATAATCCTCGCTGGATACGTCGGTCAGTGCCATGGTCAGGGGACCGCCCCGACCATGGAGGGGTTCGAAAAGGACCCTAACTGCTTTGAGGATAAGGAGCTATCTCTATGAGTTCCTGGATGAATACTATGATCAGTTCGTGCCTTACATGGCCTCTAAACTCGCGAAGTACAGCAAGGATCTGGACGGTCCCTTTGAGCTCCTATTTGACGTATTCACAGGCGCGTTGATTGAGCGCCGGAAGTTCTACGGTGATCCTTTAACTCATGATTTTTTTACGCAGCCTGGCAGGGCCCGGCCTTTGGGCGCAAAGGAGAAATCCTCATCTTTTCAAGGTGCTAAGGGGATAGAATTGAACCTTGAAGAAATATCTGACGCCTTAAAGACGTCCCTTCATCTCAGGGATAGCCCTGTGGGCGTAGCTCTGTTCAAGCGCGAGGAAGATATACCCAAAGATATTGGGATCGCTGAGAGGCCTTTTAACTACTGCCAGATGATACAGGAGGCGAGGATCAAGGGCGAGAGCTTCCTGGCCCACGCCGACTACCACAAGTGTAAGGGCGGGGCCTCTGGCCTGGGCCTCCTGGAGTGCCCTGAGAACATATCCTCGGGCAACCTATACTTCGAGAAGCTTCACAAGTGCGCGACCAGGGAGGCCGGCGCTCGGATCGCAGGCAACATGCCCAGGATTCAGGCAGGGTCCACCGTAGCCACCTATGTGGCTCCCTTGAACAAGATGGTGAAAAATCCCGATGTAGTAATAATAGTTGGGACGCCCCTCACCGCTAGGAGGGTCGTACAGGCCGAGATGTACACCCGCGGCGGCAGGGCGAACATAAGTACTGCAGGCATCCAGTCCTTCTGCGTTGACGCTACAGCCGTTCCTTACATCAAAGGCGAGGTCAATGTGTCCATGGGCTGCGATGGATCTGCCAGGAACGCCGATCTGGAGGGCGAGAGCGTTGTAATCGGCATTCCCTTCGGCATTCTCCAGGAGATCACCCCTATTCTCAAGGAACATTACGAGGGCTGGGACGCCTTCATGAGGACCAAGCCCACCTAAAGACCGAATGTAATAATAGCGCCTTTTTACGGCACCCTTCCAACAAATTTTTTGCTTTAAACCGGAATAAATCAGCGGTATAAATCAATCGGGAGGTTTTGTGTTCGATAGGATTTTAGTGGCCACAGATGGCTCTGAGCACAGCGAGGGAGCAGCCAAGTTTGCTGTAGATCTAGCCAGGCTCCCCACAGGAAAAGTTACGGCTCTCTACGTTGCCGATACTGCCAAGTACTTCACCTCCGCAGGAGAGGTAACTTTCAATATAGCCGATGAGATCATAGGCCGCGTCAGAAGCGCGACCCTGGAAGAAGGCGATAAGGCCACACGTCGAGTAGAAGAGATTGGTAAGGCCGCTGGGGTGGAGGTGGAGAGAAAGGTGGTAGAAGGAAACCCCGCCAAGGAGATCCTTAAAGCTGCGGAGGATATGCACGCAGAGGTCATAGCCATTGGAAGCATAGGCCGCACGGGTATAGAGGAGTTTCTCCTGGGAAGCGTGGCCGAGAAGGTGGTCAGGAACTCCAAGGTACCTGTCCTGGTGGTGCGCAAGGACGGGTCTCAAGGATCTTAAGGCCGCTTCATACGCCATTTAAGGAGGGCGCCGTCGCCCAGCCTCTCCAAGGCCACCAGATCAAGCTCAGGAAAGTTGAAGGCAAATCCCAAGCCGTCTACTAGAGTTGGCGCACTCTCTCCGCCAATGATCATAGGACCAATGTATATGTAAATCTCATCTAAGAGCCCAGCCTCCATTAGGGACCAGTTCAGCGTCGCCCCGCCCTCGACCATCAGCCTTCTTACGCCCCTAGAGCGAAGATTTGCCATGAGCGCTCCTAAATCCACCCTGGAGTCGCCAAAGACCACGATATCTGCCTTTCCCCCCAGCTGCTCCAGACGGTCTTCGGGTGCAGCCTTGGAGACCGCCAGGATGCATCCCTCTCCTAGGACCTTGGCATCAGGATGGGTCCGGGCCAAGCTGTCCGCCACCACCCGAATGGGATTCTCGGCCTTTCCTGCCCTGATCCTCGCTCTCCTCAGATCCGCGGACTTTACCCTGAGACCTGGGTCGTCCGCCAGGACCGTTCCCACGCCCACCATGATGGCATCGCTGGAGGCCCGGAGTTCTGCAACCCTGGAAAGATCCTCTCTTTCCGAGATGCTGATCTGATGGCGCCGAAAGGAGCTTATCTTGCCATCGGCACTCATGGCACTGTTGATGAAGATAAAGGGCCTCTCCATGGCTGTCCCAAGATCGAGAGAGGCTAAATAGCTTCTCGCCCAATTTTAAGGCAGATGGTCAGATCTGAGGAGATGGTTCTGTCGGG
Organism: uncultured Methanotrichaceae archaeon; assembly: GCA_964556405.1. Taxonomy (GTDB): domain Archaea; phylum Halobacteriota; class Methanosarcinia; order Methanotrichales; family Methanotrichaceae; genus UBA114. Next base: position 16,519 of record CAZKWM010000002.1, read on the forward strand.
GACTGTGATCTACGGCGATGACTTCGACGTTGTGCAGGGCTACGTCTGCCTGAAGGACGGCATCATAAAGGAGGTGGGAGAAGGCAGGGTGGATTGTGACCTGGAAGGCATCATCTGCCCCAGGTTCGTCAATGCCCATACCCACCTTGGAGACTCTGTTGCCAAGGACCCGCCCTTCATGGATCTCCGTAACCTGGTGGGGCCAGAAGGCTTCAAGCACCGCATCCTGGCAATGACCGCCAGAAGTCTCCTGGTGGAGGGGATGAGAAGGTCCGTCCTGGACATGATTTCCACTGGGACCTTTGCCGTCCTGGACTTTCGCGAGGGGGGGCCAGAGGGAACTGAGATGCTCCTGGAGGCTATTCAAGGCCTGGACGTAGTCTGCTCCATCATGGGAAGGCCTGACCAGGGATCAACAGAGATAGACGACAGGTGCTTCGGCCTGGGCATGAGCAGCACCAGGGATATGCCCTTTGATCTGGCCAGAGAATGTGTGAGCTGCGCCAGGAGCCTGGGCAAGGGGTTTGCAGTCCACGCAGGAGAGGCGAGCAGGGACGACATAGAGGGCGCCCTGAGCCTCTGTCCCGATTTTCTGGTCCACATGAACAAGGCTGATAGATCCGACCTGGAGAAGGTGGCCAGAAGGGAAATTCCAGTGGTGGTCTGCCCCAGGTCCAACCTCTTCACAGGGGTGGGCCTGCCCGATGTCGGAACCATGGCGGACCTGGGAATAACCGTGGCCATAGGGACGGATAACGTCATGCTCAATTCGGTAAACATCCTTGAGGAGATGGCTCTGATATCCAAGTACCTCCTCCACGACGATAGACAGGTATTTAAGATGTGTACGCTAAATGGTGCAAAGATTGCTGGTATCGATAAAAAGGCCGGCTCGATACTGGAGGGGAAGGAGGGCAGAGTGATGGTCATCGACGGATCGTCGAACAACATGTGGGGATCCACGGATCCCCTGGCCAGCATCGTCAGGAGGGCCAGGCCCTCTGATGTCCTGGCCGTGTTCTAGGTGTTAGAGAGATGTTCGAGAAGATCATGGTGGCAACGGACGGATCAGAGCACAGCGAGAGGGCAGCAAAGATAGGGATTGAGATCGCCAAGCTTTCAGGTGGCACCGTGACCGCGATCTATGTGGCCGATGTGAGAAGGAATAGCCACCTACCCGATGCTTTGCTCTTAGTGAGCATCAGAGAGCTTCTGATCAAGGAGGGCAAGGAAGCTGTAAGTGTCGTTGAGAAGGCCGCCAAAGAGGCAGGGGTTCCTGTGAAGAAAGCCGTGCTGGAGGGAAATCCAGGAGAGGAGATCGCCGGTTTTGCAGTCAAGAACGACGTGAGCCTCATTGTCATGGGCAGCGTGGGCAGGACTGGGCTAGACAAGTTCCTCCTAGGATCCGTGGCTGAGAAGGTGGTCAGAAACTCCAAGGTGCCGGTCCTCACTGTGCCCAGGGAGGCAACTTGATACAAGTAAAAGATATGATGGTCAGGGATGTGGCTCACGTGGCAGTCCCGGGCAACAGGACTGAGGTCCTCAAGGTCCTTCAAAAGAGGCAGGTTTCAGGATTACCCGTAGTCAAGGCCGGCGAGGTGGTGGGGATGATTACCAGGTCAGATCTCCTCAGAAACCCCGAGGAGGATCAGACGGCACTGATCATGACCCGAAATCCGGCCACCATCACCTCTGAGAGCACCATGGTCGACGCCGCCAAGGCCATCCTCCAACACAGGGTAAGAAGGCTGCCGGTGATCGAGGGGAGAAAGCTTATAGGCATCATATCCATCGCCGATGTGGTCAAGGTAGCGGTGGGTCTTGGCATCGAAGAGAAGATAAGCAAGTACATAGAGCGCAACGCCGTAGCCCTCTGGGCAGACACACCCCTTCCCGTAGCCGGGGCCATCATGGAGCTGGCTCAAGCCGAGGCCTGCCCAGTCCTGGGATCAGACTTAAGGATGGTAGGCATAATCTCCGACCGGGACCTCATTAACGCCAGCATCATCACGGATTCCACTGCAAAGACCAGCTTGGAATCGGCCGCTGAGGACGACGACTACCAGTGGGATAGATTTAGACAGCCTGACAACTTCTACTACGGCGTTTCCAAGATAGAGTTGAAGAACGTTCTGGTAAAAGATGCCATGGTCCCCGCCATGACCGCCCGGAGAGATAATACTGTCAGCGAAAGCGCCGAGGTCATGAGGAAAAATAGGATAGATCAGCTTCCTGTGATCACCCCTGGCCAGAAGTTGGTGGGGATGTTCAGGGATAGGGACGTGACCAAGGCACTGGTGGATTATTATTCTCATGGTCAGAAGGGCTAAAAGGCGGTTTTAAAATCTCATTTTTAGAGATATCATCGGCTCCAAGAATAACGATCTATTATCCCAAGGGCACTGTAGGGATCGGATATCTGTTCGAGGATCCTACTCCAATAGTCGATGGCTGATAGCTGGTGCCCGGAAGATCCTGAAAGCCCCCTGGGATAGCTCCAGATCCTATGGTGCTACACGGACTGGGCACTGCCATAAGGACTGCTGTAAGAATACAGGGATTGGCCAGGGCCGACGTCGATCATCAAAGGTAGGCAGACATCCTTGAGATGCTTGGTTCTTGAAGCACAAGATATGCAGTTTATATTATTTTATTCTAAGATCAACATATGATAAAGCATTTAACCCTCATTCCAGCCACAGGCAAACGCCTTATTGCCAAAGCAATAGCCGTCCATCCTACTATCCAGGCGGCTTTAAAATCAGGCACTTTAGCCATCATCGCCGGCACAACCAATGGTTACGTAGCCGAGGAGATTCTGAAAAGCATCGGCCAATCAGAGGGTTTTTCCAAAAAGCGATTCTTCCGCGGCGTCGTCATCTCGCCTCAGCTGCCGGTAACCGAATCCTGGCGCCTTAAGGAGGAGAGCGGATTTCCAGGCGATGCGGTAATAGCAAGTGGCACCTGGCAGAGAGGAAAGACCATCTTCGACGTGGTCGGTGACTTGAAAGAGGGTGATGTCATCCTCACGGGAGCCAATGACCTCGACCTGACCAATCGCCAGGCAGCCGTTCTCTATAGGCCATCCAAAAGGATGCACTGTAGGTGCATCCCTACAGGCCGTGGTGGGACGGAGGGTAAGGATGATCCACCCTGTCGGCCTGGAGACGCGGGTCAACTGCAATCTGAGGGAGCTGGCAACGAGGATGAATTTACCAGGGATCCATGGGTCAAGGCTTCTGCCCGTGCCCGGAGAAGTCTTCACTGAGATCGATGCCATCTCCCTAATGACCAGGCGCCAAGGCCGAACTTATTGCGGGCGGCGGAGTTGGCTGAGCTGAGGGCAGTATCTGGCTGGCCCTGATGGGTAACGATGATCAGATGGCTAGGGCTGAAGAGCTGATGAAAGCTATATCCTCGGAGCCCATGTTTGAAATTTAAGGTCAAAGAACTTCCTTGACCACGTCATAGGTGAAGACCGGCCCATCCTGGCAGGCATGGTAAGGCCCTATGCAGCAGTGCTCGCACTTTCCCACGCCACACTTCATGTGCCTCTCCATGGAGACGTATATATCCGAGTGGTCAAAGCCCCTGGCCATGAGCTTAGCAGCCACGGCGTTGATCATCACCGAAGGGCCGCAGATGGCCGCCGAGCCCGCCAGCAGGTTGAACTTATCTATGAGGGCCGGGACCATGCCCACATTTCCTTTCCAGCCCTCATCGCCGATATCCACGGTCACGCTCACATCGATCCCCGCCTGCTGCCAGCCTTTATACTCCTGCATAAAATAGAGGTCCTGCCTGGTCCTGGCGCCATAGGCCACGGCCACCTTCCCGAAGGAATTCCTTCTGTCCACGATGTAGTTGATGAGGGACCTCAAGGTGGCAAAGCCCGATCCTCCGCCGGCGATGAGGATATCCTTCTTCATACGATCCAGGGGAAAGCCGTTTCCGCAAGGGCCACGGATGCCCAGGACATCCCCGATCCTGGCATCCATGATGCCGTTAGTGATCCTTCCAGCCCGCCTTATACAGAGCTGAAGGGAACCCCTGGTGGGAGTCGAGGTTATGGATATGGGGCACTCGCCCAAGCCAAAGACGGAGACCATGACGAATTGGCCGGGCTTGTAGCTGAAATCAACGCCTGAAGGAAGGACCAGCGATATAAGGTAGGTGTTGGGGGACTCCACGTCGATATCCACGATCTCCGCCTGCAAGGGCAGGTAGCTGCCTTGGCTGCTCCGTCCACTGTATTTGCTGCAGCCGCTGTAACTGTTATTGCTTTTACTTATGTTGCTACTGTTGCTACCGCGATCGCTCATCCAAAACCTCCAGCCTCCACCTATCGATCTGGGCCAGACAGATCTCGTCGCATCTTCCGCACCCAACGCAACCGATAAGACCTGTCCTCTCGGGCAGGTGCTCGAACTTGTCCAGGTACCAATTCCTCATCATCTCGCCTATGCTCCTCAGAGGGTTGGCACCGCTGGTCATCCTGGAGAAGCCCGAGAGAAGACAGGTATCCCTGCACCTGACCCTTTCGCCGTCAGGAACTCCAAGGTCTGCTATGCTGAAGCAGTGGCAGACGGGGCAGATGAAGGAGCATCCACCACAGCTCAGGCACTGCCTTCCAAGATATTCCCAATCAGCGGATCTAATAGCCCTGCGCAGATGCTCTACGGATCTATCATCGTACTTCTCAGCCATGACAGACCTGGCCTTCTCCAATAAAATATCCCTAGAAGCCTCATGGGACCCATCCGCCTCTAGGAAGAGGCCTGAGGAGCAGCCCTTTATCAGCAGAACTCCGGCCGCGGACCCGGCTTCGGCCAGGTAGCCGGAGCCAAGGTCGGTGAGTGTCAGATCAAAACCTTCCAGGGAGCCTGGACCCGAGCCCATAATGGCACAAAAACACCGAGGGCCCGGGTCCGTGCAGTTCAAGGAGATCAGGAGGGTAGATCTCCTCTTGGCCAAGTAGGGACGGTCTGTGGGTTCAGAGCCAAAGATCCTGTCAAGAATGGCCACGGCCTTGAGGTCACAGGGCTTCATTCCGACTACGACCCTGGTTGGGACATTGGGCTCATCAAAGGTATACCTGCCGCTGTCCTGAACATATCTGAAAAGGACATCCGTCCTGGGCATGAGTACCTCTATAGGGGAGCTGAGGGTATTTCCGATCAGGACCGGAGGCTGACCCTTCCAGGTCTGGTAGACCACCTCGCCTTCCACGTCCACCGGGGCTATCACTTCCAGACTGGAGCTTAGATCCTTCAGCCACGGGATCAGGTTCTCCTTTGGCAGAAAAGCCTTCAAGGGCTCACCTTCCTCAGCCTTGCGGCGGAGATCTTAAGCTCAGGAATCTTGGAAGAGGGATCCAAGAAAGCACCAGTCAAAAGGTTGGCCGGAGCCTCACTGAAGTGGAAGGGAACAAAGAGGATCCCCCTGGGCACCCCGGGAGAAACCTTTACCTCCAGCTGAAGCTGCCCTCTCCTTGTCTCCACCAGGGCCTTCTGGCCATTCCTAAGGCCAGCTCTACTCGCGTCCTCAGGGTTTACCTCCACGAAGGGAGAGGGCACTTCCCTGTCCAGAAGAGGGCTCCTCCGGGTCATGGTACTGGTGTGGAAGTGATACAGGCACCTTCCTGTGGTAAGGAGCAGAGGATACTCGCCATCCGGACCCTCGGCAGGCTCCATGTGATCCACGGGCCTGAACCTGGCCAGGCCTATGGGAAATTTCTCAATATGCATGATCTCCGTGCCTGGATGATCCCTGGTGGGGCAGGGCCACTGGAGGCCGGCGGCTCCCAGGCGGTGGTAAGTGACTCCCCCGTAATTGGGGGCCAGGGATGAGATCTCCTCCATGATATCTGCCGGAGAGCTGTAATCTCCGGGAACTCCAAGCCTCCTTAGAAGCTCTGCGGCCACCTCCCACTCGGACCTGCTCTCCCCAGGTGGATCCGTCGCCTTTCTAATCCTCTGTATGCGCCTCTCGGTGCTGGTGAAAGTTCCTTCCTTTTCAGCAAAGGAGGCCGCGGGAAGGACGGCGTCGGCTAGCTTCGAGGTCTCAGTGGGAAAGATATCACATACTGCTAGAAACTCCAGCTTTTCCAGGGCTCTTCGGACAGAGCTCCTGTCTGGATAGCTTACCATCGGATTCTCCCCGATGATGAGAAGGCCCTTGATCTTTCCCGTCTCAGCGGACTGTATCATCTCCACGGCTGTCAGGCCTGGGACTTTGGGCAGCTTCGTGGACCAACCCTTCTCGAACTTGGCCCTTGCATTGGCGTCCACAACTTTCTGATATCCTGGATAAAGGTCCGGCAGAGCACCCATGTCGCACGCCCCCTGGACGTTCTGGTGGCCCCGGAGGGGATAGAGTCCAGTTCCCGGCCTGCCCAGGTTGCCCGTAGCCAGGGCCAAATTGGCCAGGGCCTGAACGTTGTCGGTGCCCGTGATGTGCTGGGTGATGCCCATGGCGTAGATTATGGAGGCTTTATCGGCAGATCCATAGGCCAGGGCGGCCTCCCTTAGAACCCCGGCAGGCACTCCGCAGATCGTCTCCACGATCTCGGGGGCATAGGAGAGCACTGATTCCTTGACTGCCTCAAAGCCCATAGTCCTCTTGGTTATAAAATCCTGATCAGCCAGGCCTTCTTTGATGATGACATTGAGCAGGGAATTTATCCAGGCCACATCGGTGCCCGGCCGCGGAGAGATGTGGATGTCCGCCAGGGAGGCTATCTGGGTCCTCCTGGGATCGACAACTATAAGCTTCGTACCCTTGGACCTGGCCTTGAGAACATAGGAAGCGACCAGAGGATGCTGCTCCGTGGTGTTGGACCCTACCACCAGAATGGCATCGGCCTCTTCAAGGCTGGATATGGGATTGGTGGTGGCACCGCTGCCGAAGGCGTAGGAGAGGCCGGTCACCGTCGGAGCATGGCAGAGCCTGGCCACGTGGTCCACATTGTTGGTCTTGAAACCCGCCCTGGCCAGCTTGGAGAAGAGGTAGTTCTCTTCGTTGGTGCCCTTGGCAGAGGTAAGAACCCCCACTGCCGATGGATCCATTCCCGTAAGACTGGAGGCAACCAGGGAGAGGGCCTCGTCCCAGCTAGCCCTAAGCTGCCTCTCACCCTTTCGGATCATGGGATAGCTAAGCCTGTCTGGATGGTTGACGAAATCCCCGGAAAGCCAGCCCTTGATGCACAGCCTTCCTTTTGAAGCAGCATTCTTTCTGGAAGGAGATACGCCTACTACCCTGCCCCCATCCACGTGGAGATACAGCCCGCAGCCACAGCCACAGTAGACGCAGGTCGTGAGAATCTTCTCCATGGAGCACCTCTAGGGATGATAATTAGCTGATGACTACTAGATTGATGATGGAAACAATGCATGAGCTAAATATGTTTGGGTGGGCACGGCCTTGCCATCGCGATGTGTTAGATCTAATACCCTTCGAAGTGATATCCTCCGAGATAATAGGATCTGGCACAGAAGGGTCTGATTGAAAGTCTAAGCATAGTTAGCGCTATATACGGAAGAGATAAATAGTATCATTTGGCGAAATCTTATATAATTGGTGTATTAACACTGAGTTAATATAATTACGTTTGTAGCCTAAAGCGTCCGTCGCTGACATCAGACGATGGCGATGAGTTACCTGATCGTCTAGGTGATCTGATAGCCAACATAAGCTGAGGACAGCCGGTATCAGGGAGGGATGAGGGGAGTAGAAGCCCCCATATCGCTTGCTTTCTTAGTTAGCCTAGCTTCGGGAAATCCGCCACTAAAAGAGCCTATACAATACGAGCAGTTCTACACCGACACCAAAGTGAGCGGCTCAGGGAACGTGGATATGAGCGCCTCGGCGACAGATAAAAGAATAGCCCTCGACTACTCCAGCACCCTTTCAGGAAATGGCGATCTGGAGATGGACCAGGAGAAGGTTCTGTCTGAGTCTACAAGGAACCTCCCCAGAAACATCAGCTCCATCAAAGAGATCCGCCCCTCCAACCTGAACCTCTTTGAGTGCTCCAAGATAACTTACTCATGCTCAAGTCCCCAGGTAGGGGGAGAAGTTCATCCGCTCCAAGGCATTCTATGGGGGCAAAGACGCCTCGATCAAAGAATCCTTCAGCGCCAAGGAGATGGCACAGGAGCGGGAAAGCTACTTCGGCTCCATAGCCCGCTGCTTCAGGAACCCACATCCTCGGCACCGATACCAAGGGCACCTTCAACGGCACCTGGAGCACGGGCACCATGGGATACAGCCTCTTCTACAAGGATATAAAGTCCCACCAGAGCTTTACGGGCACCTTCGAGGTGAAAACGGGCATAAAGGTCCACGAGAAAGTGGTCCACTCCTCGGCTCTCCAGTGCTGCAGGACGCCCTGCAATGCCAGCGTTAGTGAAGGGGATATAGTTGATTATCAGTACAGTGTAACCAACCAGGGTGGAACTGTGGTCTCAGGTATATCCGTGGTCGACCAAGCCTTAGGTCCTATCACCTTATCCCGAAATGCCCTTAGCCCAGGCGATTCTGACATTGGAAAGGCATCCTACAGGGTGACCTAAGAGTACACCCTAAGAGGGCTGATGATGGATGTCATTACTGTCAGGTGCTATAATAACTTGAAGGATGATGAGATAGCGCAGTGCTGGTCGGTGCTCACACCCATGGCTTATTATTCTGGCAACATCTTCACCGTCCCGTCCTGCCCACCCTGTCCTGATAATAAAATATGCGCCGATGGCAAGGGCTACGCCAGGTGCATAGTAGGGCCTGATACCTTCGACCTGACTTGAGGAATCCTTACATATCTATGCACTAAAAGTGAACATGACCCAGAGCCGCTTCCCAAGGCCCTCCTGCCCCTACAAAGCTGGCCGTTGCCCCTGATCTCATCGGTCATAGAGCTTGGGGCCACCAACAGCGCCTTTGCGGGAATGCTCAACCCAGTCAACTCTACCTGGGAAAGCCTGACCCAGGAGCAGGGATATTACCTAGCTAATCAGGCTTACAGGGGTGGATCTCTGATTTAGGGATCATCCCTAGCCTGGAAGACGGCCTACGTCGGAAGCAATCCTAACGGCGGATTCTGCTGCGCCAGAGATCCTGACTATGACACCTTCGGCATGAAGCTAGTGCTGATGGATATAGGGCCAGGTATGGGGCTTAGGGATGAAGCGTATCAGAGGGTCTACAAGTCGTCTGAACCATCGGAGCAGCCGGTTCTAGTGGTTAATCGTGGGGGAAAAGAAAAGCCCCCGCCCCCCCCAGGACGTGCCTGAGATGGCTCTGGATTAGACGGCCCTTAGGTACTTTATAGCTTAGTGGGAAACCTGAACACATCCATGATGGGAGGAACGATATCATGGTCAAGAGTAGTGGTAGCGAATTAGGGCCTCTTGGCCTCCGTTTTTCTTCAGGGCTAAAAGCTCTGCCGAGTCAAAACAGGGAAACATCATTCAATCCATACCGCGATGCAGTGAGGATTCTTGATAGCTTATAGCCCCTGCGCCGGAGCACAGCACCGGACGAAATCGCCATTAGTTTCCGTCTTATTGGCAATCTGGGCCATCTCATGCCTATCATAAAATTGAGGCTGCCGGCCATCGCACGGGGTAGGTGCACTTATTCATGCGTGATATCAGTATCTTAACCTTACTACTAGTAGCCCTAGTAAATCTCCTCTACGCAATGAAGGTTTACACGATCCTGTGACGCATCTTACTTAAAACAGAAGGTGCTATCGCGGTAGTTCCGGCTTCTTGAAGCAATAAAAAAAGAGCTAAGGAAGCTTAGCTCAATTTAAGCTTCCAGTATCTTCTCAGCCTCAGCCCTGCGTGCGTTCATGACGTAGGGTATGCCCGAGACCTTGGAGGCCTCCTCGGTCAAGGCCATGGTATCCTCCCTGGAAATGGTTCCCAGGCGGAAGTTTCTGGACCCTGCCATGATCTGCTGAAGACCGGTCTTGAACTTCTGGCTGTAGGTGTACAGGGCGATGGCACCCATGGGCATGTTCTTGATATCGTTGCCGTACTTGGCCTTGAGATCCTCGTAGGAGACGAAGATCTCCTCGGGGGTGGAGCCGTACTTGGAGACGGTCCTGGGCAGATCGCCCTTGGCCAGCCACTCCTGTATGTTCTTTCCAACCATGCCGGGTATCATGAGGGCCCTTCCCATGCAGACGGCCTTGAAGTAGGGGGCGCCCATGGCCAGGACCTTGAAGACTCCGTCCTCAGTGGAGAAGCCGCCAGCCATGGCCAGGTCTGGAACTCTCATGCCCTTCTTGGTGAGCTTCTGGGCGAACTCATAGGCCAGGGACTGGAGGTAAAAGGTGGGTATGCCCCACTCGTTCATCATGGGCCAGGGGCTCATGCCGGTGCCGCCGGGTGCTCCGTCGATGGTCAGGAGGTCGAGCTTGGCCTCGGCTCCGTACCTGAGGGCCATGGCCAGCTCCACCATGGAGTAGGCGCCGGTCTTCAGAGTGATCCTCTTGAAGCCCAGGTCCCTGAGCCTGTCGATCTCGGCCATGAAGCCGTCCTGGGTGACGAAGCCGAGCCTGGAATGCCTCTCGAACTCCTTGATGGCTCCGGACTTGAAGGCGGCCTGGTTCTCGGGCAGGGATGGGTCGGGGGAGACGACGTATCCACGCCTCTGAAGCTCCAGGGCCCTCTCCAGGGACTTTACCTTGATCTCTCCGCCTATGCACTTGGCACCCTGGCCCCACTTGAGCTCGATGGTATCCAGGTTGTGCTTGGAGGAGACGTATTCAGCAACGCCCAGACGGGTATCCTCGACGTTCATCTGGACCAGCATCTCGCCGTAGCCGTTGTAGTATTTCTTATAAGTGTTGATTCTCCGGTCCATCTCTGGAGAGAGCTGGACCTTGCCCTTGTTATTCAGAACGAGGCCCGGGTCGATTCCACAGACGTTCTCGCCACAGACGAGGGTGATGCCAGAGATGGCGGCACCAGCTGCGAAATGCTCCCAGTTCTTCCTGGCGATCTCAGTCGAGCCGAGGGCGCCGGTGAAGATGGGCACTTGCATCTTTACCTTCTTGGACCAGCCGTACTCGGTCTGGGTGTCTACCTTGGGGAAGAGGGCGTTATCGGGGTTGGCCTCCACACCCTCGGGCAGGCCATCGGCACCGACGGCATATCCCTGGATGCTCAAATGGCTGTAATCAAGGGGGTAGTCCTTGTCGGCTCCTGCGGTGATATCTCCGAAGGGTCCGGGGTAGAGAACCTCCCGGCCCCTGAAGGATGCGAGCCAGGTCTCACAGTTGCCCTTACATCCGTCGAGACAGTCGGCACAGATCCCAGAGGATGGGACTACGCTCCGGGACCGGTTAGAAGTTCCGGTAGCGGCGTTGGCATTAGGTGTTCTAAGATTCATTTAGTCGCCTCTTTTTGCTTTTTATAATGCAACGATTTTTATTATCCCTGGCGAAGATCTCCCCTTGGATCTATTTAGGGGCATGCCAGCTCCCCTCTAGGGAGGAGGTTATATCTATCAAAGGCGCAA
>CAZKWM010000002.1:28147-31453 GCA_964556405.1 uncultured Methanotrichaceae archaeon
GGTCTCCATGATAGCTATAGTGGATTACGGTATGGGCAACCTCTTCAGCATCTACAACGCTTTAAACCGCGTAGAGGCATCTCCAAAGATCGTTAGGGAGCCAGAAGGTCTGGAGGGAGCCGACGGCATAGTAGTTCCGGGCGTAGGAGCCTTTGGAAAGTGCATGGAGCGCCTCTCCAGGTTCGAGTTGGCCCTGGGTGACGCCCTGGAGGAGGGGCTGCCTGTGCTTGGGATCTGCATAGGTATGCAGGTGCTCTTCGATAAGAGCAAAGAGAGCCTCGGAGCCAGAGGTTTTGGCTGGGTGCCGGGGGAGGTGGTGAGGCTGCCCGACGGGGTAACTGTTCCCCAGATGGGCTGGAATGACCTCTCCATAAAGAACCAGGTGGAAATCCTGGATGGGATAAAGGACGGTGACATGTTCTACTTCGTCCACTCCTACCATTGTGTTCCAAAGGACCGATCGACCGTGGCGGGTACCGTGACTCACGGCACTGAGGTGGCGGCAGTCATCAGCAAAGGCAACCTATCAGCCACCCAGTTTCACCCGGAGAAGTCGGGGGTCAAGGGCTTAAGAGTCCTGGAGAACTTCGTGAGGTCTGCCCGATGTTAGCTAAGAGGATAATACCGTGCCTGGACTGCGACCTGGGGGTTCCCGGGGGACGGGTAGTCAAAGGCATAGAGTTCAAGCAGATCAGATACGCCGGAATTCCCTGGGAGCTGGCTTCCAGGTACTACGAGGAAGGGGCAGACGAGATAGTCTTCCTGGACATCACCGCATCCCACGAACGCAGGCATACCATGACAGAGGTCATAAAGAAAACCTCTGAGCACGTCTTTGTGCCCCTGGCAGTGGGGGGAGGTATAAGGACCTTGGAGGACGCCAGATCCGCCTTCAACGCCGGCGCCGATAAGGTGACTGTAAATACGGCAGCTCTCAGGAGACCAGAGCTCATATCCGAGATAGCCGAAGCCTACGGCAACCAGGCCTGCGTGTTGGCAGTAGATGCCAAGCGCAAGTACGGCGATGATGAGGGAAGGGAGGTCGTGGATACTCCTAAAGGCAAGTGCTGGTTCGAGTGCTCCTTCTTCGGCGGAAGGGAGTTCACTGGAATCGACGCCATTGCCTGGGTCAAGAAGGCAGAATCCCTCGGCGCAGGGGAAATCCTCCTCACCAGCATGGACCGCGACGGCACCTACGACGGCTTTGACCTAGAGCTTACCGATGCCGTGTCCTCCATGGTGAAGATACCGGTCATAGCCTCAGGGGGCGTGGGAAAGCCCGAGCATATCCTAGAGGTGTTCCAGAAAACCCACGCCTCAGCCGCTCTCGCCGCCAGCATCTTCCACTACGGCGAGTGGAAGGTGGGGGATGTCAAGAAGTATTTGGCTGAGAAGGGCATCCACGTAAGACTATGATGATCCCACGGGGGATGAAAAACTGGAGCTGACCGACGCACCGTGTAACGTGCCCCTGGAAATAAAATCTTTCACTGGAGAGGTAGGCTGGGAGAAGAGGTTTGAGTCCATGGGCATCAGGAAGGGCAGACGCATGCGAAAGATCGCATGTCAGCCCTTCGGGGGACCTGTGGTGATAGAGGTCGACGGCTCCAAGATCTCCCTTGGCAGAGGCATCGCCTCCAAGATCACAGTAGAAGCCCTTTAATTTTAACCTGCGAAGTTTAAATTTTTAAAAAAAAACATAATTAGGTGGAGATGAGCTCCTTGAGCCTCTGAATGCTCTCCATGGCCTGCGCCGACTCGTGGAGCTTCTCCTCCTCGAAATGCTTTATTATGTCGTCGATGCCAGCACGGAGGGCGTAAACCTTCATGGGTCTGCCTTTGCCTTCTCTCTTTATCTCCCGCTCCTCAATCCAGTTGTTCTCTCGAAGGGTCCTCATGGCAATGCTTACCTCAGGCTGCCTAAGGTCAGAGCCCATTTCTATCTCCCTGGAGGAGGCCTCCTCCACATTGGCCAGGAAGGTTATTAACGTCGCAACATTTCTGGGAACGCCCAGGGACCTGAGGGTTTCCACAAACTCCATGTCCTTATCGTCAAGGATCTTCACGGTAGACTCCTTCATGCCGGTCACCATAATTTAATACTCACAAATACTTAATCATATAAATAATTTGTTTTGAAAGGGACGGCAATTAAATATACTTATTTAAAGTAATAAGCAAGATAGTAAGTGCCTTTGGCCAGAATGTTTACATAGATTGGGTAGATCCGGCCTAAAAGATCCCATCTTAGGAAAAGACCTTAAAATTTCAGGTAGCGTAAACTCTGCCAAAGCTAAGGAAAAAAGCCATTCGTGGAGGGTGAAAGATCCGATCTCACATCAAGCACCAATCCTAGAAAATTTTATTAATCAAGTAATCAAAGGCGTTCTCCGGGATGGGAATGGCGCTAAAGATGAGCAAAGGAAAGGCTGTACTGGCTATAATTCAGCTTCTTCTTGCTGCATTGATCGCCTGGGGAGGACTGTGGCTCCAATCGCGAATCTCCAACTGTGATCTCCTGATCCAGAGAATGCGCCAGGAGTTTATGAGGTGGCATGCTACCAGGGGCTTCAACCCCTCGGTGGCAGACGTGCACAGGTACGATGACAATCAGGGCACATCCATCCTCACCATAAGCACGGTTATGGAAGGCTACGGCCATGGCTCCAAGGTAGATCCCTCCTCCATCGAGATGCTGGACAACTCGGGAAGTCTCGACTGGATGCTGAAAAACTATGCACTCAAAAATTCCCTGATCCATCGCGAACTGGCTCCTTGGGAGGTGTTATCGGGAAGCCAGGCCTTCAGCATAAAAAGGGGTCCAAGCCCCTGGCTCTGGTGGACGAGACCGCGGGAATGAAGATTAGTCTGGACAAGGAGGTAAAGCTTCATGGAATCACCTACCCTCCAGGCACCCCTGTGGCCACCGAGAACTGTGTCGTGGGAATAGAGGAGATCTCCAGGTCCGACGATGGAAAAAGGCTCAGAATCGACTGCTTCCGCAAGAACGCCAGGGGAAAGATAGCTTTTCCTTAAGGACAGATCCTACGGCAAGTTCGGGGTTCTCATAGACACCTACGGCACGGCTTTACCCGGCCTACCAGTACAAGATGATCCTAGCAGGTTCCCTGATCCCTGGAGCATCGGTGGAGGGATATATGACCTACGTCCTTCCTGAAGATTCCACTCCCGGGTACCTCCTCTTCTGGTCCCCAGAAGATGACGCCGTCCTCTTCGACCTCATGGAGGACACTAATCTAGATATCCAAAAAAGCCCTAAATCTAATCCATGATCTCCATTGAGGT
>CAZKWM010000003.1:0-14836 GCA_964556405.1 uncultured Methanotrichaceae archaeon
GTGCTGGGCAGGAAGCTTACCTGGAGATCGAGCTCCGCCAGAGCGTGCCTAATCTCTATCTCTTTAAGAAGGTTATCTAATGCATAGAGCCTATCTACGACATCTGAGACGAGCACATCTTTGTTATCGCTTCTGAATGTGATCACCGAGTAATAGATCTGGCCGCCGACGCTGCTGGCCATGGCGCCGAAGAAGTCCCTGGTCCTGAAGCCCTGGAACTGGGATATGATGGGCCTGTATATGGCCTTCAGTCCAGGGATGTAAACGTCTTCTATGATCGACTTAGCAACGGGGTTGTCGGCCTTGGCGATGGCCAAGCGTATGTACCCCTGGCCGTGAATGTATCCGGAGTAGAAGATGTTGTAGGCCACCCTGGATATCAGGTCGGTCCTTAGGGTCAGGGTAAGCTCAACGGTCTCTCCAAGCTCTGCCAGGTCGGGGTTGTGGTAGTACCTAATCTCCATGATGACGCCGTTGGCGAAGGTAACCAGGATCGTCGACTTATCTGACTCGGGATGAACTGCTGATATTTCCCTGACCTCCCAGCCAAAGAGCCTGGAGGCCTCCTCCTCTGTGAAGCTCCCCTGAGAGAAAGCCATCGCCCTGTCCAGAAGATCCCCCATCGTTTTCATTGTCTTTTATTTTCTTCTGGGACGGGATAAACATTGTGATTGTATCCAAGACCTTGCGATTATATCCAAGAACGTGTGGTTGCATCAAAGGGTCAATATGACCAGGGCTGCGGCCGCTGTCAGAATCAGGACCGAGACCATGAGGCTTATGGCCCTTGGAACATCCGATGTACCCGGGTCGTTTCCCCTGGCATGGAGCACGTAGAAACCAGGCTTTTCCAGCCTGAGGTTCAAGGAGCCTGCGGCCGCGGACATGGGCCAGCCGGAGTTGGGGCTGGGCGTGGCCGAATGATACTCAAAAGCCGTGTTCATGGACTCCGGGGTCCTCTTGGGGTTGGCCAGGGCGATGAAGATGATGGAGAGCCTTGCCGGGATGAAGTTGGCCAGGTCGTCGAGGTGGGCTGGGAAGTACCCTATCTCTTTGAGGCCTTTGGTCTTGTACCCCAGCATGCTATCCATGGTGGATATCGCCTTGAAGGCCAGAGCCGCCTCCAAGCCGATGCCCAGGGGCTGGAAGGCCAGGTAGAAGAGGATGGGAGAGAGGATGGAATCCACATAGTTCTCGTAGAGAGACTCTATAACCGAGGAGACCGCTTGAGCTCGAGTCAGGTCCGAGGTATTGCGCCCGACCAGGGCCGGAAGCATCCCCTTGGCCACCTTCATGTCCGTGTCTATGGCTTTTCCGATGTCTGACGAGGTCTCCAGAAGGCACCTTACGGCGAAGGTGGATTTGAGGAGGTAGGCGGCCATGAAAATCCCAAGGGGCCCTGCCAGCCAGACTAGGAGGTGGCCGGTGATGACAGTGCTTAAAATCACGATTGATGCTACGATGAGGCCTGTGATCTTGGTCGACGTTGGCCCAGCCCTGGCTTTCAGGTAAGATATCAGCTTTCCTATCCAGACCACCGGGTGGATCTTGGCCGGGGGCTCTCCCACTAAAACGTCGAAGGCCAAAGCTAGGATGAAGATAAGCAGGCTTGCGGTTTCGTTCAAAGGTACCTCTCCAGCTTCTTCCAGGCCGCCTTGAGCTCTCCCCTCATGACCAGGGCGTCTAAGACGGCATTGGAGATCTCTTTTTTGTGTATCAGGGTGCAGTTAGCGCAGCTCCACTCGCCTTTATCGAAGAAGCCTCCTGTCCTCTCGTCCCGGCATGGATAGAAGGGACAGAAGCACAGGGCGCAGTCCTGCTCGGGGAAGTGGCAGGGGTATTTCTCGCAATTTAATCTTTGCAAAGGGCTCTCCCCAGTGCGTCTATCAGCTTTTGGTTCTCTTCCCTTCCCCTAACCGCCACCCGGATGTATCCTTGGAGGCCAAAGGAGGTGCAGTCCCTGATAAGTACCCCTTCTCCCATGGTCCGCCTGGTAAGCTCTATGGAGCTCATGCCTATTGGAGATACGTCGACCAGGACGAAGTTCACTGAACTCTCCTTGGGCTTAAGTCCAAGCCCTGCCAGGGCATCGGTAAGCCAGGCCTCCTCTTCCTTGATTAAATCCCTGGACGCCTTGAGATATCCCGAGTGCTTCAGAAGGTAAACCCCTGCTCCAGAGGCGATGGAGCTTATGGACCAGGGAATCCTGGCGCAGTTCATGATCCCTGCCAGGGTAGAATTAGTTATGCTGAAGCCCAATCTAAGCCCTGGGACGCCGAAGGATTTGGTCAGGGATCTCATGACGAAGAGGTGTTCCATATCAGGAGCCGCGGTTGCCAGGCTCTGATCAGGGTCAGAGAGCTCTATGAAGGCCTCGTCCAGGAGGAGGAAGACCTTGGCATCCTCGCACCTCCTGGCCACCTCCAGGACCTTATCCCTGGAAAGTAATACCCCGGTAGGGTTGTTGGGGTTGCACAGGAAAAGGGCCTTGGCCTGCGAAAGGTCGCTATCGTTTAAGGCCGGCATGCCGTCCGCTCCCAAGGGGATCTTCTTTATCCGCCCTCCCGAGAGCCTGGCCTGGGCCTCGTACTCGCCGAAGGTGGGCTGAGGGATCAGGGCCAGATCGCCATCCTCCAGGGCCGCCTCCGCGAAGAGCCTTATGAGCTCCGAGGAACCGTTGCCAGGAACTACGTTCTGAGGATAGACTCCTATGAAATCGGCACAAGCCTGCTTAAACTCGGTATAAGAGTTGTCGGGATAATGGCCTAAGGATTTGATCTCCTTGAGAATTACGTCCTCTAGAGCTGGCGATCCCAGGGGATTTATATTGGCGCTGAAGTCCAGGGGTTCCCTGCCCAGGAGGGCAGAGGCTTGCCTAACCTTTCCTCCGTGATGACAGGTCCTGGCGTTGGCAAAGCTCTTCCTGATGCGTTCTATCATGGGCCTTGGGCCTTTTTGCTCTCTGGCATTTGAACCTGGCGGGCACCTATCTTCCATTAACGATCGTGATCTCCGCGCACGAATCCCTCGGCGACGATATATAGGAAGTGCAGCCTGAAAATATCTAAGATACGAAGGATTTTATATTAATTCGTCTCCGAAAGGGTTTTATGTACTATAGCCCAACCCAAGCGCGTATATCAAAAGGAAAAGAGGAGGCCAAGAACCCAATGGTAAAAACTGAGGGCAGTTTCGCCGTTGAGGACATGAAGAATGTCCAGATCAACATCGGAGCTGTCGTTAAGGAAGAGGAAGAGTGGGATCAGCCCATGGGACCCTTCCCCAAGCCCGGCGTGGCGACTCTACGCGACTGGGATTTCAAGTTGGCGAACAGATACAAGATCTTTTACGCCCCTGCTGATGATACCTGTACTCTTTGTACCTATGGACCATGTGACCTGACCGGCAACAAGCGCGGAGCTTGTGGCCTGGATATGGCTGGCTACTGCGGCAAGATTGTTCTGATCGCATGCCTCATGGGTACCTGTGCGCACTCTGCCCACGGCAGGCACCTCCACCACTGGTGCATGGAGAAGTTCGGAAACCTCAAGTTCGACATGGGCGATGAGATTCTGGTGGATTCTCCTATATACCAGACCATCATGGGATCCAAGCCCACTGACCTGAAGGGCTTCGGCGAGGGTCTCAATTACCTGGAGGAAGAGGTAGTCCAACTCCTGGCAGCCACCCACACTGGCCAAGAGGGTTACTATGGCGACTTCGAGTCCAAGGCCCTTCACGCAGGCATGCTGGACCTCCTGGGCATGGAGATATGCGACATGCTCCAGATCGTGGCCTACGATATGCCCCGCGGCGCAGCCGATGCTCCCCTCGTTGAGATTGGCATGGGAACCCTGGATCAGAACAAGGGCGTTCTGATCGCCTACGGCCACAACCTGGCTGCCGGTTCCGAGGCTATGTTGTACGCCGAGAATAACAACCTCTGGGACAAGGTGGACATAGGCGGTGTTTGCTGCACAGCCCACGACCTGAACAGAATCGGCCTAGGTGCCGGTGGACACGTGCCCAAGGGCATAGGAACCAAGCCCAAGGTTGCCGGTGCCATCGGCTGGTGGAGAAAGATGGTCAGGTCTGGCGTCATGGACTGCGTCCTGGTAGATGAGCAGTGCGTCTGGTGCGATGTTCTTGCCGACTGCCAGAAGAGAAAGATACCCTTGATTGCCACCACCGACAAGATCATGCTGGGCCTGCCGGACAGGACCAATGATCCCATCGATGCCATAGTCGATGACCTGGTCAACTTCAAGATTCCCGGCGCCGCCATCCTGGACCCCACCAAGGCAGGAGCGGTAGGCATAAGAGTTGCCATAGGCGTCAAGCCCAAGAGAGCTGATGCCAGGGCTCAGAGCCTCATCACCGAGGCCCAGTTCAAGGTAGCCCTAGACAAGTGTACCACCTGTAACAAGTGTGCCTTCGTCTGCCCGCCCCACATAAGGATCAGCGATCTGATTGCTGAGGCAAAGAAGGGCAACCTGGCTGAGTTCTCTGGCATGTACGAGACCTGCGTTGGCTGCGGAAGGTGCGAGCAGGCCTGTCCCCAGGACATAGCCGTCTTGGATCTCTTCGAGTACGCCAATAGGCAGTACGTTAAGGACCAGAAGTTCCTCATGAGATCTGGCCGCGGACCTGCCAGGGATACTGAGATCAGGAAGGTTGGAGCACCCATCGTGCTCGGCACCATTCCAGGCGTTATCGCTCTGGTCGGTTGCTCCAACTACCCGAAGGGTACCAAGGAAGCCTACCTCATGGCCAAGGAGTTCGCAGACAGGGGCTACATCGTAGTCACCTCCGGATGCATGGCCATGGACATGTCCCTCTACAAGGACGAGGAAGGCAAGACCATCTGGGAGCAGTACGAGGGCGGCTTCGACGGCAGGAACGTCTGCAACACCGGCTCTTGCGTCTCCAATGCCAACATCGCCGATGCAGCCATAAAGGTCGCCACCATCTTTGCTCACAGAAACCACAGGGCCAACTTCGACGACATAGCCGATTACATCCTCTCCAAGGTCGGAGCCTGCGGTGTCGCCTGGGGGCCGTACTCCCAGAAGGCCGCAGCCATAGCCACCGGATGCAACAGACTAGGCATACCAGTGGTCGTTCAGCCCCACTCCGTCATGTACCGCAGGTCCTTCATGGGAAGACACGACAAGCCCGAGGACTGGATGGTCATAGATGCCAGGGACGGCAAGATGCAACAGATCGAGCCCGCGCCCGAGGCCATGCTCTACATAGCAGAGACCATGGAAGAGGCCATGACTGAGATGGCTAAGCTCTGTCTCAGGCCCTCCGATAACAGCATGGGCAGGATGATCAAGCTCACCCACTGGTGCGAGATCTCCGAAAAGTACCTCGGAAGCCTACCCCCAGACTGGCACGAGTACGTTAGGGCAGTCCCTGATCTGCCCCTCAAGTGGAGAGATCAGATGATGAAGGAGCTTGAGGCCAAACACGGCTGGAAGGTAGACTGGAAGGCCAAGAAGTTCATCTCCGGGCCTCTCAGGCCTGCTGACGTGAGCTTCGATCCGACCAACATACCCAGGAAGATAAGGGCCAAGAAGTAAGGTGAAGGAGGAAGTGATTTAGATGGCAGCTGAACCAAAGAAGGGCATTGACACTACCAAGAATCCCATTCCCTTCGAGATGGCCCAGATCCCTGGGCCCGAGATGGCTAAGACCTATTTGCCAAAGGTCATGGGCGCCATAATTAAGAAGGCGAAGAGACCTCTGCTCGTCGTGGGAGCAGAGCTCTTCGACGACCCCGTGATGTTCGACAAGGTAATAGAGATCGGCAAGATGGGAATACCCATCGCAGCCACCGCCCACAGCATGAAGGGCTTCGTAGAAAGAGGCTACATCGATAACGTGTACATGACTGGCCTGCACCCCCTGACCAGCTACCTCCGTTTCGAGGACTGGAAGGGTCTGGATGGCAAGGGCCAGTATGATCTCGTTATATTCACTGGCATCTTCTACAAGTTCGCGAATGCTATGTTCTCGGCCTTGAAGAACTTCAACAGGAACATAAAGCGCGTCTCGATAGACAGGTACTACCACGTCAACGCCGACATGACCTTCGGCAACCTGGCCTTCGAGTCTGACAATTATCACGCAGCGATCGACGAGCTAATAGCAGCAATGAAGAAGTGAAGTTCATCTCATAAGAGGTGTGTTAATGGCAGATGAAGTTAAGTTAGATATATCCCCTATGTATGAAGGGGAGCGAATCAGAAAGGATGACCTGTGGGTAGAGCTCGGTGGCCCCAAGGCCAAGGCCTTTGAGCTGACCCTGGCAACTCCCATGGACCAGATCAAGGATGGAAACGTCACTGTTATCGGCCCTGACCTCAAGGACATCACCGTCGGGTCCACCATCAGCTTCGGCATGATCTTCAGGGTCGCCGGCGAGAAGATCGAGAAGGACCTGGAGTCCATCATAGAGAGGAGAAACCACGCCCTCCTGTCCTACATAAGCGGCCTCATGCACCTGAACCAGAGGTACGACATCTGGATCAGGCTTGGCAAGGGCCTGCAGAAGAAGGGTGTAACCTCCTGGACTCAGGTCTTCAAGCCAGTCATCGAGCTATACAAGGCCGAGATGCCCTTCATAGAGAAGATGGATGTCACCATCGTCACCGATCCGGAGAAGGTCAAGGAAGAGCTGGCCAAGGCCATGGCTGCCTACAAGACCAGGGACGAGAGGGCTAAGGGACTCCATGATGAGCAGGTGGATGTCTTCTATGGCTGTACTCTTTGCCAGGCTTTCGCTCCAACCAGTGCTTGTGTAGTATCTCCCGACAGGCCATCCCTGTGCGGTGCTATCACTTGGTTCGACGGCCGTGCCGCAGCCAAGGTGGACCCCGAGGGGCCCCAGTTCCCCATACCCAAGGGCACTGCCATCGATGAGATCGCTGGCGAGTACGCAGCTGTCAATGAGATGGCTGCCAAGAGGTCCGGCGGCGAGTACAGCACCATGAAGCTGTACACCTTCTTCGACGCACCCCACACCTCCTGCGGCTGCTTCGAGACCATAGGCTTCTACATGCCTGAGGTCGACGGAATAGGCATAGCCGACAGGGACTTCAAGGGCGCAACCCCCAATGGTCTGCCATTCTCTACCATGGCTGGCCAGACCGGCGGCGGCAAGCAGGTCGTAGGCTTCCTGGGCATGGGCATTCTGTATTACTTCTCGCCCAAGTTCCTGCAGGCCGACGGCGGCTACAGAAGGGTTGCGTGGATGTCCAAGGGCCTTAAGGAGAGAGTAAAGGCAGGCATCCCAGAGGAGATATACAGCAAGATCGCCACCGAGGACGATGCCAAGGACATCCCCTCCCTGAAGGCCTTCTTGATCAAGGTCGGCCACCCCGTAGTCGATGGTGTGGTCAGGTCCGTTGACAACAAGAAGATCACCGAGGGCTGGAAGTTCGAGGAAGTCGGCGATGAGGAGAAGGCCAAGCTCATCAGCTTCCTGGAGGGCAACGGCGGCGAGTTCACCATCGACGATGTCCACAGCAAGCTGGGCTGGTCCGAGACTCAGCTCAACCAGGTTGTAGAAGTTCTCCAGAGCGAGGGCGTTCTTTAAAGGAGGTTTGAGTAACATGGCGGGAGAAAAGAAGCTGAGCTTGAAGCTCAAGCCCAAGGCTCCAGCAGCCGCGGCCCCGGCCGCAGCCGCTCCAGCTGCAGGTGCAGCAGTAGCAGCCCCGAGCTTTGCCGCAAGCGGATCTGCCGGCGGCATAAAGCTCGTGCTGAAGGACGCAAAGATTTCCATAGATAAGGTGGTCCTCGCTAAGTAGGACCCCCATCTCCCCACTATTGGGGAGATTTATTTAATTATATATTATAAAAGAGGGAGAGATCATGGCAGGAGAGAAGAAACTATCGCTCAAGTTAAAGCCCAAGGCCCCGGTAGCAGCTGGTCCGGCCGCAGGCGCAGCACCGGCCGCAGCAATCGCAGCCCCAACCATGGCCGCATCCTCAGGCGGAATTACCCTAGAGCTCCGCGGCGCTAGCATCCACATCGCCGAAGTCATCATAAAGCCTAAGAAATAAGGAAGGCTAGACCTTGGGAAGAGTAATTGCGGTAACCGGCAAGGGCGGTACCGGCAAGACAGCCGTGACCGCGATGATCCTCAGGGACCTGATCAACGACTCCTCCAAGAAGAAGCTCCGGATTCTGGCCATAGATGCCGATCCAGATGCCAACCTGGCCGATGCTCTAGGTGTAAAAGTATCCAAGACCATAGGCGACATGAGGGAGTTCATGCAGCAGTCTAGGTACACTACGCCGCCAGACACCGATAAGCAGGTCCTTTTCGAGTCCAAGCTCTTTGAGATCTTGGTGGAGGAGAACGGGTACGACCTACTGGTCATGGGAAAGCCTGAGGGCTCTGGGTGCTACTGTTTTGTTAATAACCTTCTGAGGGGAATCATGGATAAAACCATAAGCGATTATGATTTGACCGTCATAGACACCCCTGCGGGATTAGAGCACTTCAGCCGAAAGACCATACCTGACCTGGACGCCTTGATAGTGGTCACCGATGAGTCCAGGAGAGGGCTCACCACCGCCGAGAGGATCAGAGATATGTCCAAAGGGCTGGACATGAAGTACAAGGAGCTTTATGTGGTGGTGAATAAGGTCACCCCCGAGAGAAAAGAGAAGGTCCTGGAGACAGCCAAGGATCTGGGCCTCAAGGTTATCGGAACTGTTCCCTACGACCAAAACCTCGCCAAGTTCGACCTAGTTGGGGACCCCCTGATGAACTTGCCAGGGGATTCGCCTGCCGTGGCTGAGACCAGGCAGATAGTATCCAAGCTAGGTCTGTGAGGGTGATTTGCAGATGGCAGAGAAGATCACTTTAGCTGATTTGAATAAGACGTTGTCAGAGATGAACGTCCAGTCCCTCGAAGGTGTCAAGATCGAGGGCGATGTAGAGATTGAGATAGATGCCGGCGCTGGTGGCGTCGGGCCCCTCTTCGCCTATTACTTCGGCCAGGAGATTGCCCAGATCGCCATGCAGCTCCTGAAGTTCGCCCAGGTTGTTGGCTACCCAACCGCCAACCTGTTGCAGCCCGTGGCCGTGGCCTCTCAGATCGCAGCCCCTCCAAAGGAGCTGGCCGGAGCCGCAGCCGCCGTCGCCGCAGCCGTCCCCGCCTGGAAGCTCGCTGACGCACTGGCTACTGCCAAGTTCTCCGTCGGCACCGATAAGACCTGGAAGACCCCCATCCAGGAGATCACCCTGGGTGCCACCAAGGGCAACGGTGGATCCCGTGGTCACGTGGTAAAGCTCGGTGGCGAGAAGGCACTGCCGTTCTTCCCCGATGCAGTTATGCCCAATTCGCCCAAGATCACCATGGACGTCTTCGATATGCCTATCGGCATGGCCAAGGCAGTCAAGGTGCATTATGAGGACGTCATCAACTCCCCAGGCGAGTGGGCCAAGAAGGCAGTCAAGCAGTTCGGCGCAGACATGGTCACAGTGCACCTGATCTCCACCGACCCGCTCCTCAAGGACACCAAGCCCCAGGATGCAGTCAAGACCGTTGAAGAGGTTCTACAGGCCGTAGATGTCCCAATATGCATAGGCGGCTCCGGAAACCCCAACAAGGATCCTATCCTCCTGGCCAAGGCCGCAGAGGTTGCAGCCGGCGAGCGCGTCCTGATCGCCTCCGCCAACCTGAACATGGATTGGGAAATGATCGGAAAGGCCTGCAAGGACAACGGCCACGTCTGTCTTGCTTGGACCCAGCTTGAGATCAACTCCCAGAAGGAGCTCAACAGGAAGCTCATGAAGGTTGTAGGCCTGCCCAAGGAGTCCATAGTCATGGACCCAACCACCGCTGCCCTTGCTTACGGCCTGGATTTCGCCTACTCCAACATGGAGAGAATAAGGCTCGCAGCCCTGAAGGGCGACGAGGAGCTCACCTTCCCCATGTCGTCAGGAACCACCAATGCATGGGGTGTCAGAGAGGCCTGGATGGTCAGGTCCCCCAACAAGGAAGACTCCGACTGGGGAGACAGGATGCTCCGCGGCCCAATCTGGGAGATCCTCACCGGATTTACCCTGGCCATGGCCGGCGTCGACATCTTCATGATGATGCACCCCACAGCCGTTGCTTACGTCCACGAGATTACCCAGTCCCTCATGGGCCTGGTAGATGCTAAGACCCCAGACACAGCCAGCTGGCTCAAGATGGAGGTCTGAGAACCATGAAGGAAACCAGCCCTCTTAACCTTTACAAGCAGCTCCCCCAGACCAACTGTAAGGACTGCGGTGAGCAGACCTGCATGGCATTTGCCGCAGGACTCATTGCCAGGACCAGGAAAGTAGAAGAATGCAAGCCCCTGGTCTCTGAGAAGAAGTACGCTAAGAAGCTAGAAGCCTTGAAGAGCACGGTTGCCCCAGAGCTCAGGATGGTAATGGTTGGCCCGGCCGACAAGCAGGTCAAGATCGGAGGCGAGGACGTCATGTACCGCCACCAGATGACCTTCTTCAACAAGCCGCCCTTCGCCTATGACGTCACCGATGCCATGGATGAGGCCAAGCTCACTGAGCGCGTCAACAAGATTGCCAACTGGAAGAAGTTCTACATCGGCAACTGGGAGCGCGTTGAGATGATAGCGGTCAGGTCCGTCACCGATGACCCGGCCAAGTTCGCCGCTTGCGTCGGAAAGATACAGTCCCTGACCAACTATCCCCTGATCCTTTGCTCCTTCAACCCGAAGGTCCTCAAGGCCGGCCTGGATGTAGCAGCCAAGAACAGGCCCCTCATCTACGCCGCCAACAAGGATAACTGGAAGGAGGTCGCACAACTGGCCCACGACTACAATGTACCCGTGGTCCTGAGCGTTCCCTTCGACCTGGATGGCCTGAAGTCCATGGCCGCCACCTTCGCCGGCATGGGACTCAACGACCTGGTCCTGGATCCAGGCACCGCACCCAACGGCAAGATGCTCCAGCAGTCTCTCCTGAACTTCATCAACCTCAGGAGGGCCGCTGTAGAGGAGGGTCAGAGGGACATATGCTACCCAGTCATGGCTCTTCCCATCAACGCCTGGCTCACCACCAAGGATCCAGTCAGGGCAGCCTACTGGGAGTCCGTGCTTACTGCCACCTTCGTCGTCCGCGGCGGAGCCTTGATGGTTAAGCACTCCATAGAGTCCCACAGCGTCATGCCCGACATGCACCTGAGGTTCAACATCTACACTGACCCCAGAAAGCCCGTCCAGGTAAAGCCAGGAGTACACACCGTGGGCAGCCCCAAGCCCGAGTCCCCGGTCTTCCTGACCACCAACTTCGCCCTGACTTACTACACAGTCGAGTCTGACCTGGGATCCAACGGCATAGATGCCTACCTCATGTCCCTGAACACCGACGGCATAGGCGTCCAGGCCTCTGTCGCTGGTGGACAGATGACCCCCCAGAAGATCGCCGATGCCTTCAATGAGTCCGACTTCAAGTTCGAGAGCCAGAAGTATCCTGCCCTGGTACTGCCAGGCATGGCTGCCAAGTTCTCGGGCGAGTTGGAGGACCTCTTCGGAGGAAAGGTCAAGATCATGGTCGGACCAGAGGATTCCGGCCGTCTTGGCGAGTGGATGAAGACCCAGTGGCCACCAAAGTAAGGCCAGAAGTGCCCCTCTTGGGGCACGCATCCCTTATTTTATTTTAAGATAACATTTTGATAAAAATAGAGTACTCTATCTATCTGGTGCGTGATTATTATGGCCTATGGGATGCTCTTTGAGGTCCTCTCCCTGATGATGATACTGATCCTTCTTGCTACCATCTGCTCTGCTCGGGCCCCAATGCCTGTAACCTCGGCCATGAACACGGGCGGATTCCAGCTCTCGGGGTTCTTGGGGCCACTATGTCCGTGCCTTACTTTATAGGCTCGGCATCTTCCAAGGATATATTTCCACCTGCGGCCGTATCAAATACCAATAATACGTCGATAAATGGGACATATAATCAAACGTCTGCTGTAAATGAATCCTCTATCAGCATGGTTTCTATCGGCGAGTCCAAGGTAATTGCCTCATGGCCGAAGATGCTGGACATCTCCAGGTACGCTAGCGACCTGCACAATAACAACCTTACAGGCTTTACCAATATCATGTATCCCTTCGCCGAGTCTATAGGGACCACGGCCAGTGCCAGCTCCGGTGGCGGAGTGTGTGGCTGCGGAGGTTAAATCCTATAGCCACTTCAAATTTATTTATTCAGCTGTGATTTATTGAATTGGAATTGTTCTTGCTTATGACCATGCCGTAGTTTCCGAGTTTTTCATCTGGCCGTTATCTTATTATCTCCATTTCATTCTTTTCTTAAATCTATTAGTAAACACTCTCTATCTATATTATTTATATATAATCAAGCAATATTATCTCTGCCTAATATCCCTATTACGTAGCAAAAACCAAGAACTTGGAAACTACAGTTAGTTATTCAGTTTTTCTATTTTTTTATTCCGCTTTATCATGCGGTTTAGTTTTGTTTCACTTTATCCTGCTCTTCTATTCTACTCTCCCTCATCCTCCGCCCTCTCGCTGGGCGTAAGCATGAGTTCCTGGAAGAGGAGAATCTCGATGACCTGGGCTACGTACCTTCTCTGCTGATACCTCTGTATGTCCTGGTGCATCTTAAGATCGGCATCTATCTGCACCCTTATCAGGGCCAGCCTGAACTCCTCCATCTCCGATCCTTGGAAGCAGAGGGTACAGAAATGCTTTATCATCCTTGGAAGCTTCAAGGGATTCTCCAATACCTTGGCTAGCAGGAGAATAGACCCCGAGGGCTCCCCTCCTTCTCCTCCGGTGATGAGATCTATGTCCGATGCCGAGTACTTCTCCCCGCCGATGGTCATCTTATCATTATTCAAGCGATATCACCTAATATGGATTCACACAGCTTGAGGTCTTCAGCCGTGTTCACGTTCACTGCCAGCTCTATCCTCTCTAGGATGAGGTGGTAATCCTCTTGCTCCTCCTCTATTTTGGACCCATTAAGGACATTAACCCCCGATGGAACTATGAGCTGTCCCTGGTAGTTGAAGAGGGAGTCGGGCCTGCGCCCTAGCTTGGAGTGGAGGCTCAAGGGCGTGTGGGTCGAGAGGGCAGGCTTTTGCCTTTCCCTGTAAATCTCCATGATATAATCTATCAGCTCCGGGTTTATAAGGGGGAGATCTGCCATGATCACCATGACAGGGCCATTCATAACGGCCTTCTGCACGGCCTCGACCATATCCGCCACAAATCCCTTGCCTGAGGTGTCTAAAACCTCCAAGCCCCTGGCTTTTGCCCACTGCCTCGTCGCGGGAACGCTGTCGGTCACGGCCACGGCGATCCTTTCTATGGAGGAGTCCTCTAGGGCTAGAACAACTCTTTCTATCAGGTGTCTGCCCAGGATCATCACCATGGGCTTCTCACCCCTCTTAAGCCTGGTCCCTTTGCCACCGGCCATCACCATGGCGTCCAAGGCAGGACACCTCCCAGGGCTAGGGCTATGGCCAGGGCCGCGATTCTACAGACCTCGTTGGAGGCGCCTATCCCGTCTCCAGTGGCTCCCCCGAAGTTCCTTTTAGCAACAGAACTCATGTAGATGGCGGCGATCTGAGACGCCGCAAGGCATGCCAGGCCCAGGAGACCAAGGGTGGCGTAGCAGAAGATGATGGAGATTATCAAACCTATTGTGAAGTGCTTGGGTCCTGTCCTTTCTATCATCATCTGCCCAAATCCCTTCTGCAGGGACGTAGAAAAGGCGGCAAAGCAGATCATGGCCCCCTTGGCAGAGACCTCTGCGACGATGAGCGCCAGAGGTAGGATCTGGGTCGGCATGGATGCCAGGATGGCGTACAGGGCCAGTAGAGCCAGGGATATGAAAACAACCCCACCCGTGCCTATATGGACGTCCTTCATGGCCTGGATCTTCTTCTCCACAGTGCCGTGGGCTATGACACCGTCACCGAAGTCAGCTAAACCGTCTATGTGGTTTATGCCACAGAGCTTGTAGATCAGGGCGATAATTACGATCGCAGTCAGGCTCATGGGCAGAAATCTCTCCAAGGCGAAGGCGAAGATGCCTAGGATGGCACCCAGGGCCAGCCCAATTAAGGGAAAGACGTAGACGTGCTTCATCAGGGCTTCTATGCCCTCCATGGATATGCCCACGGGCAGAGTGGAGAGCCACCCAAAGCCCGATCTTAGGGCAAAGAAAAAATCCTTCAGTTGAACCCCGCTCCCGCCCTGGTATACATATTAGCTGATACGCCTCCTATCAGGCCTCCTACGACGTCATCCATGAAGGGTCCTAGCCTTCCCAGGATGCCGGGCTTGGCCTTGTCATATCTAACGTAGTCGAAGACGCCCTTGTACCCGCCTATGTACTTGGCTATGCTCATGCCCAGGACCTCGTCTGCTATCAGACAGGTCAAGTCATTGTCGTAGTCTGACTGATTGATGTTTGGCAGGTTCTGCTTCTGGCCTTCCTCTTCCAGCAGGGCCCCTGCGTAGATAAGGAGGGCGAGGTTCGGGTCGCTCAAGGCCAGGTCCAGTTCCCTTCTGAAGATCGCTTCGGCCTTCTCGCGGGTCTCCACCCCAGGGTGGGGAAAGTAAAGCACGAAGGCTGCGGATACGATTTCATCTATAGTGATCCCCGTGCTCTTTAGAACATCCCTAACGTCTCTCTTGGCCATGGTGGCGAGACTTGGGGCGGAAGGATAAAAGAATATCTTGCGAACTTATTTAAGGCTCCAACCCATAAAGGGCTTTAGGGATCTCTATGAACACCATGGTCAAGATCTTCGTGGATCACGAGCA
>CAZKWM010000003.1:14936-18684 GCA_964556405.1 uncultured Methanotrichaceae archaeon
AGCGTTGACGAGTATCTAAACCTCCACCTCCTCGAGACCGTGGAGCTGGTGGGCGGGGAGAAGACCAGGTCTTTAGGCTCAGTGATCCTCCGCGGCAACAATATAATCCTCATAAGCCCCGTGGAGTAAGGTGAAGAGATGTCTGCCGAGGACGAGGCCCTGGATTACATAAAGTCCCACCCAGATGGGGTTCTCCAAAGCGATTTATGGAAGGTCCTCCAAATAGACTCGCGCAAGGCCTCGCGGATAGTGGCCAAGCTTCTCAAAGATCGCCAGATAACCCGCGACGTGGAGTCCATAGACGGCATAAGGACTTATAGGCTCAAGTCCACTGCCGAGAAGCCCCAAGGCAGACGCTTCAGATCCCTCATGCCTGTGGAGATCTTCGAGCCCTGTGCAGGGTGCATTGAGGAGTGTCAGCCCGAGCACTGCGCCAAGCTCAGCGAATGGATCTTTTCCATAGTTATGAGCGAGGAAGGGACTGAAGGGAGAGGTCGGCCGGAGGATCCGACAGGCAGATTCAGAGGCATGTATAGAGATATCAACGGGGATAGGGAAGGAGAAGCCTGATCTCTCCTATCTCACCATTAATCCAAATCAACTTCTAATAGATCTTACCTTGAAGAATCGTATTCTAATCTAGATACGCTAACTTTGATGAAAAGAGTTCAGCGGATAGGTCCCCGCCGAGAAGCTTTGTGATCGAATTAAGTAGTTATCTGTTCGGGGCCAAAGCCTCTTTTTACAAGAATATCCTTGATCCTCTGTATGTGATTGCCCTGGAGCTCAATGAGGCTCTCCTTGACAGTCCCACCGCAGGCGAGCTTGGACTTGAGGTACGTGCACAGCTCCTGGAGATCGATCTCCCTTGGGTCTATACCCTGGATAACCGTAACCTCTTTTCCATACCTGCGCTTTTGAACCTTGATCACTATCCGCTGCTGCTCCTTTGCGACCTCCTCGCAGATGCAAAGCTCCCCAGGAAGGCCGCAGACCGAACACATTTCAGAACTCATTGGGTGACAGTTACCTCCGCAGAATATGAGACCTTCTAAGCAGATGTGCTATTAAAATCTGGTGGTAAGCCCTCATCCCTGGGCCCCCCTCCTTCTGATCTCTTGGAGCCTTCTCATTATAACTTCTCCAAGAAAGATGGCCAAGGCCGCCAGTAAAAGAGCGTTTCTTCTAGAAACCCTATCCTGGACGGTCCTCACGCTCATCCTCCTGGCCTCTTCCACCAGGTTTTCCCTGGCCTCGGCCTCAGTGAAGATCCTTCCGCCGTTGGCCATGAGGAGGTTGCTCAGACCGGGATTGAATCCCAGGTTCAGATATTCCAGGGGATAGTTCACAGTTATGCCATAGTTCCCCAGGTAGTAAATCCCTTTAGCATTCGGCGTAAAGGTCACAGTATACCTGTTCTCTCCTATCTTCTCCACCGTTCCCTGGTCGAAGGCGGGTCTGGCTGAGCTTAAGACCGTTATCATCTGGGGAGTGCCTGCCCATCCATCCTCGGCCTCGATTCTGTTGTTCTCGGGCCTTGGATCCCCAACCGCCCAGTTGACCGTCGATGAGATCAGAGCCGAGTTGGAAGCCGAGTAAAGCTCCGAGGCCCATTGGGTGCCATCATCGGTGCTGAGGGAGGCTGCCCTTCCCAGGCCGTACCTCCAGACGGTGAGGGCTGGCTTTCCGTCGGCCATGGCTACCAGCTTCTGGGAGCCCGGCTTTGGGGTGATATCGTTGAATCCCGTGGTGGTGGCGTTGACCTCCAGGTCAGAGGTGATGTAGTGATTGGTGTTTACCACGACCAGGGGATAGTCGGTAATGGTGGCTAACTTCTCCGGTTTTACCTCCGGAACCTGCTGGAGCTTGGTGGTGACGGAGTCCGGATAGACGAAGTTGGCAAAATCCGCTCCCGTATCCGAGGCTAAGTTGGAGAGCTCCCCTCCCGCTCCGGGGAAGGCCTGGACCTGTATCAGCCTAGTGGTAGCGTTCATCTGTCTGATGAGCTGGATAGAATGGCTGTAGACATCAGGGTAGTTGTAGAGCTTGCCGTCGGAGAGGATGATGAGGTCACCCTTACCCTCGCTGGTGTTGAGCATCTCCCAGGCCAGCTGTACGCCCGTATCCAGGTAGGTGTTCTGGGTTCCTGTGGGCGAGAGGCCGGCTATCCTCTCCTCCAAGATGCTCCGTCCCCTGGCTGTGGGTATGGGGTCCTGGACGGCGTAGGCCTTGGTGCCGAAGACCACCACACCGACCTTGTAGTCCTGGAAGTCAGGAGACTTGAGGAGCTCTACTGCCAGGGCTTTCTCGTAGTCCAGGAGGGGTGTTCCATCCTTGGTCCTGGTGCTCTGGAGGCTGAAGGATATATCCAGCACCAGGACCACGGTCTTTCCGCCCTCAAAGGTGCTAGGCTGGGATCTGGTGGGCATGGTCTCCTCCAGGCCAGTGCCGTAGTAGCCTCCCAGCTCGTAGGAGTAAGGGCCTCCGACGACAACGAGACCTCCGCCGTTTCTGACGTAATCCTTGAGGGCGTTCAGAGATGACGAGTACATCTGGTCGTCCAGGACCACGGCCTTGTAATTGCTCAGATCGGAAGGGAGATTCGGGACCTGGGTGAGCTTGTAGAGGCTGGACAGGACCGTGGCCAGGGGCGTGGAGGCAGCATTGGAGACCAGGAGGACGTTGGGCTTGGGCACGACGTAGATTGCCTTTTGATACTCGTTATTGATGGGATGGATGTCGGAGATGACCGCCTTTAGTGAATGAGTTCCTTGGGAGGTAAAGGTATGGGAGATCTTAACTGAGGTGGTACCATTCGCGACGATATCCTCAGAGTAGATGGCTTTGTTATCATCGGCGTAAACTGTGAGAGGGCCCTGATAGACTCCTGAGGACCTGACCACCACCTTGAAGGGATAGTCCCCTCCCAGCACGGCGGTGTTGGTCCCGGAGATCGCGACGCTGGCGTCCTCCTCATTAGGGGCCATCTGGATGGCAAAGACGGTGACATTGGAGTCCCTGGCCAGCGTCAGGGCATCCTTAAGAGGCCTTCCTTTGTTGCTGTATCCGTCAGAGACCAGGACCAGGGTGGACCCGACGATGGCATTTTGCACTATCTCGTCGCCCAGGGGTGTTGCATCCTCCGAGAAGGATCTGGCCTGGGAGTTCGGCAGAGCCAGGTTGAGCCTGGCAGCCACGCCCTGGTCGAAGATGCTCATGGAGCTGGTCTTGTCGTCCAGGATGGTGATGCTCGGGTTGGAGGGCTCCGTGGTGTGGTTGGCGACCACGTAGGGGTTGGAGGCTGCAACTATCACTAGGGAGAAGACTGCCACTCTGCTCAACACCAGAAGCCTGTTCTTGGATCTATAGGCGTAGGCCAGCCCCACCGGAAGGAGAAGTGGCAGGAGCCACAGGAGCTGCGGCATGGCGAAGTAGATGTCCGGCATTAAGCCTCCCTCCTCCACCATACGAGAGCCATCTCGCCGATGATCAGGACCGCGCCCAGGAGGATGACCCATAGGGAGAGGTCATTTTGGGTCTGGACCTCCCTTGCCGAGGCCAGGCTGAACTGGCCGGAAGGATAGCTGGTACCGCTGCCGATCAGGTTGGATTCCTGTGGGTTGTACATGCTAGCGGCTAGGATTGTGTCCCTGTACCTGTAGATACCCACATCATCCAGAAGGAGATTGGAGGTGGTCTCACCGCCCGATGGGGTGTCCACGGTCAGGGTCTCACCCAGGGGCACTAT
>CAZKWM010000003.1:18784-29163 GCA_964556405.1 uncultured Methanotrichaceae archaeon
GTTGTAGGCCACATAAACAATCTTTCCACCGCCGTCCACGTACCTGTTGAGGGCGCCATCGGTGGAGGAGTTCTTGGAGGCTACCACAACATCGAAGTTCGATGGGTCGCCCGATTTCTCCACCTTAACGCTAGGGAGGGACTGCAGGGCTATCAGGGATGGCTCATCCTCTCCCAAGTAAAGGACGTTGGTCTGCCTCTGACCTGGCACGTAGATGTAAGCCCTGTTGTCGGAGCTTACGGCATCATTTACCCCCAGGCTGACTATGTTGATGCCCGGGACTGCGTTGAAGGAGAAGTAGTAGTCCTGACCCTTGGCCAGGCTCACAGTCCTTGTCGAGGACCCGCCGGGGCCGCTCACTGTTATGGGCACCTGTCTTGCAGACCCATAGTTGTGCACCTGGGCCGTGTGGTTGACGTAGCCGCTTCCCGAGGGAACGCTCCATCCGCCCACTATGGCCACGTTGTCTCCTCCGGTGCTGGCCTTGGCAAAGACCACACTTATCCCCGGGTTGGACCCCAATATTTTTCGAGCATCTTCGGGATCGTCACCGAGCCAGCTCCTGAAATCTGATACCACCAGGATGTTTCCCCCTTCAGTTCCCAGGAGCCCTCTGGCCAGGTTCATGGCCCCGGATAGGTCTGCCGCGACCGCCTTTGGGGTGATCTTGGCCAGAGTGTCCCTGGCTTCGGTCGGGCTTCCAGCCTGGAGTGCCACGGCGGGGATGTTCTCGGCTAGGACTATGCTCACCTTGCTGTAGCTGTCCAGGTAGGGCTCGGGAGTGTTTAAAGCCTGCTGAAAGCCGCCATCCATGCTGGCTGAGACGTCCATAACTATTGCTAGGTGGGTGCTGGGAGTGCCATCGGATAATGTGTAGGGCCCAGCCGCGGCCGTGGAGAGGGTGATCAGTATCATGGCCTGGATCCAGAAGAGTGGATCCGTTATGAGACGGCTCAAGACCGCTGAGCGCTCAGCTTCGCCCTCCGGCAAAAATAGGCTTGAGGAGAAGAGGATCTCCTTTGGCCTGGGCCGAATGAGGTAGATGATGATCAGGGGCACGAGGCTTAAAAGCCCCAGGAGCGCCAGCGGGTTACTGAAGGGCATCGGGTCCCAGTGAGTAGTTTATATATGAAAAGGTTTGCGCAGGCAGAGGGCTCTGCATCGAGCTAAGGCGCGCCGGATAAGACGGATTGTGATAAATGTAATCGTTATGTAAAGGGCGTGGTGGGATATTGAAAGAATTTCTGATGAGGGATAAAAGAACTGATCTATCCATCAGCTCTAAGTTAAAATACATTGCAGAGATCGCTGTAAGGCTTCATCACTATAGTCCTCCGCAAAAAAAGGTAGTGATCACATGTATCTCAAGGGACTCCTGACTTAGATCGCGATATCCCTAAATCTGCCCTGAAAGTTCCAGGATATGGATGAGCAAGGATTGTGCTGCCCTGCTGTAGTCGGGCAACAATCTTTTTAACGAACGATCACCTAGATTCACCAAGGTCCCAATCAGGTGTCAGATTATGGTCAGCGCCATGGAGATTTACCAGTTACTGCCAAAGACTAACTGCAAGAAGTGCGGCATACCTACGTGCATGGCCTTCGCGGTGGGCTTGCTGCGAAAGGAAAAGAAGCTGGAGGACTGCCCAATCCTCTTTGAGCCCAAGTACGAGGCAAAGCTGAAGAAGCTGCGGGAGATACTGGCCCCCCTGGAGAGTTCCTCGGAGACGGGCCTGGTCATCCACGACGAGAAGTGCTTCGGCTGCGGCAACTGCGTGGTGGCCTGCCCCGTCAACGTGGCCAACGACCCAACAGGCTGTGCCTTGGGCCATGGGCCTACAAGCGATAAGGTTATCCTAAATGTGGAGAACGGCGTAGTGAAGTGCTTGAACCCCAAGGAGTGCCGGAGGTTTGGGCCCAATAAGATACTATGCAACGCCTGTACGGTTACCTGCCCGAGCAAGGCCATAGAGTTCGTGTAGGTGAAGGTGGATTATGGTAAAAGCAGTCTGCACCGGATGTTCTCTTCTATGTGAGGACATTGACCTGACTTTGAAGGCGGGAGGGGTTGGTGAGGCCAATAACCTCTGTCGCAAGGGCTTTGGCCACTTCAGCGCTCTCTTCAACGAGAGAACTATACCCAGGGTGGATAACCAAGAGGCCTCCCTGGACCAGGCCATATCTGAAGCCGCAAAGATTCTGAAAAATGCCAAAAAACCCTTGCTGTACGGCTGGTCCAGCTCCAGCCAGGAGGCCCAGAAGGTGGGCGTAGACCTGGCCAGGAAGCTTGGGGCGGTCATAGATGATACCACCTCCTTTTGCCAGGACGTGCTCATGGATCTTGTATTGAAAGGCAAGATCCCAACCTGCACCCTGGACGACGTCAGGAATTTCGCGGACGTAATGATCTTCTGGGGCTCGGATCCCACCAACAGCCATCCCAGGCACCTCTCACGGTTCTCCTACTATCCCAGGGGCGAGAAGAGGCAGAAGGGGTACGAGGAGGAAAGGGATTCCATCGCCGTGGATGTCAGGAAATCCTCCACAGCAAAGCTATGCAAGTACTACTTCAAGGTCGCCCCTGGTGGCGACGCCGATTTCATAAACTCTGTGATATCGGTCTTGGATGGGAAGATCCCCAGGGTCGGGGACAAGAAGAAGATGATCGAGCTTGGAACCGTTCTTAGAAAGGCTGAATTCGGAGTAATCTTCCCAGGGCTGGGCCTGGTCTCTGCCCTACAGGATCAGATGGGCCTGCTGGAAACTCTTCTTGCCAAGCTCAACAGCATCAAGCCCTACAAGGTGATACCTACATCTGAGCACTTCAACACCAGGGGTTTCAATCAGCTCCTGATGTCCGAGACAGGTTTCATAAACAGGGTCTCATTCAAAGGAGGAGTGAGCAGCAACCCTGATTTAGGTATAGAGGGGGCGTCCAGGAGCTGCGACGCCGCCCTGATAATAGGATCGGACCCTCTGTCTGAACTTCCCTTCGGCGTTGCCAGGCGCCTGGCCAAGATGCCCCTCATAGCAATTGATCCTCGTAGGTCCCTCACCACCGATGCAGCTAGAGTGGTCATTCCTTCGGCCATGTACGGGCTGGAGTCGGGAGGAAGCGCCATAAGAACAGATGGCGTGAAGGTATCGTTCTCGCCGGCCTATCCGGCTGAGAAGCCCAACGACGAGGAGATTTTGAAGAGGATTATGGAGGCAGTTTGATGGATCTGGCGGTCACTATCATCACCTACCGGGAGATCTTCCAGTACGAGGCTGAGAAGAAGAAGGGTAGATCTTCGGAGGATTACAAGAAGCTGAGCGCAAGCGTAGCCCTGGATAAAGGGGACATGGCCAACGCCGGCATCAAGGCCGGTCAGAACGTATCCATGAGCAACGATGTAGGCCAGATCGTGGTGGCGGCCAGACTTTCAGAGGAGGATGAGCCCCATCCGGGGATTGCCTTCATGATCACCAGCCCATGGTCCAACCAGCTGGTCAGGGAGGATGTCTGCAAAATAAGCGTTCCTGGATACAAGAGAGTTTCAGCCAAGGCATCCCCTTCCACGGAAACTGCGACCGATATCTCCGATCTCTTTAAGCGGATTACCGCTTAGGTGTGTTTCCATGAATTTCCTATCCATCGCCGATCTATCCAGGGATCAGATCATCCCGCTTCTGAACAGGGCAGATGCCTTCAAGGGCGAGCGCGGAAAGCCCTCGGATATCCTGGCAGGTAAGAACCTGGCCATGATCTTTGAAAAACCCTCCACCAGGACCAGGATTTCCCTGGAGGTGGCGGCCAGCGAGCTTGGGTGTCATCCCCTCTACCTGAGCGCTGGAGAGCTGCAGCTTGGTAGGGGTGAGACCGTGACAGACACCTCCAGGGTCCTTTCCAGGTTCGTTCAGGGCATCACAGCCAGGGTGTTCTCACACAGCACCGTGGTTCAGTTGGCGGCCAACTCCAGGGTGCCAGTGATAAATGCCCTCTCGGATTGGGAGCATCCCCTCCAGATCCTGGCTGACCTTCAGACCATGAGACAGCACCTCGGGCGCTTGGAGGGGCTCAAGGTCGCTTGGATCGGAGATGGAAACAACGTCTGCAACTCTCTGATACTGGCCTCGGCCCTCATGGGCATGTCCCTGACAGTGGCCTCTCCTGCGGGCTATGAGCCGAAGCCTGCTATCCTGGGTGAAGCCAAGGCACTGGGCGGAGATGTGATCGTGGTGACGGACCCTGCCGTAGCTGTCAGGGGCGCCGATGTGGTGGAGACTGATACCTGGATTTCTATGGGCGATGAGAAGGAAGAGGCGGAGAGGCTCAGGGTCTTTAGCAAATACCAGGTCAACGAGGGCATCATGAGGCTGGCCGGGAAAGAGGCCATCGCCTTGCACTGCCTGCCTGCCCACAGGGGCCAGGAGATCACTGATGCGGTCATGGACGGGCCTCAGTCGGCCATCTTCGACGAAGCAGAGAACCGGCTTCACACCAGCAAGGCAGTCCTGGAATGGCTTATGGGATGAGCCTCCCCGATATATGGCACTGGCTATGGGGTAAAAGCTAAGGCATTGAGTGTCAGCTCAATAGCGATAAGGGGGTTTAGCAAAGATGTCGAACCTCCTTTCGATAGCCTTATACACCCCGCCGATGTTCCCCTTTTGTGAGGGCTAGAGATATCCTTAGAGATCCAAAAAATAGGAATCTATTCTCGGTTCTGCTTTACGTGGCCCTAATGCTGGCCGTCTTCCTGGTAACCCATGCCATCTTCTCCTACTTCGGCTTTCTTCACACCGATGTGGATACCGCCAGAATATTGCTCAATACTCTAGTGAACAGCGAGGCCGGTATTTTTGCCATAGTAGTCACTCTGAGCCTCATCGCAGTGCAGCTGGCTGCCTCCTCTTACTCCGCCAGGGTGATAGACCTTTTCATGAGAACCCCCGATCCCTGGGTTCTCATGGTGATATACATAGCAGCCATGGTTTACGGCCTTTGGACCCTCAAGCTAGTGGACAGGGAGAGCATAACAGGCATGGAGCTCCACATATCCCTATGCTTTTACATGGGCACCTTTGCCTTCCTGGCTCTAATCCTCTTCATATGGAACACCTTCGGCCTGCTCCAGCCCTTTGCTATCATAGACAGGCTCTCAGAGAGGATCACCGGGCAGCACATCCTACTGCTCCTGAACAGGGATAACCCTTTCAATATCGACCCCGTCCAGCCGATCATAGACATAGTGCTCGGCTCCTGGGGGAGGTACGACTACGGGACTCTGGGGTACGGTCTGAGGGCAGTAAGCAGCCGGGCATCGGCTCTGATGACGGTGGAGCTAGAGCGGCCTCAAGATAGGGCCCTGGTCGCAGATCACATCCTAGCCCACTTCTACAGGATGGGAAGCCTGGCCCTGAACAGGAAGGACGAGGACTTCGCCTGGAATGTCCTGGCCAACCTCAATTTCATAGGGGTGGTGGCGACGGAGCAGAGATTGGAGAGCACCGTCCTTTCCATCCTCAAGTTCCTGGGAAACCTGGGCATCACGGCCTCGGAGGCAAAGCTGCAGAGGATCGCCTTTGAGGCTGCCGGATACCTGAGGCAGATGGGTGAGGAAGCCGCCGAATCCCAGCTCAAAGACGCCTCCAAGACCTCGGCCTACTACCTGGCGGAGGTGGGAATAGTGGCCGCAGAGCACGGCCTGGAGGACCCCGCGGCCTTTGCCGCCACCGGCCTGGAAGAGCTGAGGGCCAAGGCTACCGGGCAGAGGCTCTATGCCATGGCCCAACAGTGCGAGCTATCTTTAAATGATGTAAGGGCGGCCTTGAGGAATGAGCGCATTGCCGTGGATGTATCCCAACGGCAGCAAAAGGGGCGTTAGATGTGAGCATGGTGCTCTTATGTATTTTACTGACATATTTCCGCTATTTCAGTAAAATAAATCTGGCTCTATGTGGCTTGGTGAATTGGCCGTGCTGAACTAGGTAACTGAGAGTTAAACCCTCTGGGCAAAAAGGCACGAAGATGTGGGGATTTAACCAGTTTTTGGATTAACCCCCATCTCCATAGCTCCTTTATACGAATTTTTCGCCCGTCACCGTAGCGTAGATCCTGGTTCCAAAGCTGTTGCTCCTCTCAATTAGAAGCTGGCTTTGCCCTGAGCCGTAGCAATCGGTCTTGTAAACTGCCAGGTGGAGCGTAGAATACAGCGAGTTTTTCTGGGCGTTAACATAAATCGGGGTGCCTAAGGCGACGCTTATGGGCTTTATGGTGCCCACGAAGGATGAGTCGCTTCCCGCATAGATGGCTCGTTGATTACCCATGGGAGAAGGACCGAAGCTCTCAGAGACCTGTCTGCCGTTGAGGCCCGTATATTGGACTGTGGCCTGCCAAGCCTCCCTAGCGGTGTTCTCCTTTACAACTATCAGATAGCAGCTCATCTGGGAGTAATCGGACGGATATGTCTTGGGGTACGTTTGGGCGTATGGCTGAGGATATAGATCATAAGGCCAGTATGGACCCTTTTGCCTGCTCTGCTGGTACTTCTTGAGATCATCCCCAGTTAAGTACTGCTCCGGGTGGTGCTGGGACTCTATCCAGGGGCTGCCGAAGCCCATGTTGAAGAAGATCTCGGCCTGCCGCTCTCCTGGCTCGTATTCCACCTGAGCCAGGGCGGTTTGAAGGAGGCAGGGGCCCAGGAAGAAGAGAAGGATCACGGCTACGAACTTTGCTTTTATTTTCATCTCTCACAACTCTCCATTTGGTAGATTTCTTTGGCTTCTTTTAAGCTTTTGGGATAAATGGCAGAACCAAAGGACGTATGCTCCAGCTCAAGATTGCACGTCGCTTTCCAACATTGGTTAGTCTCGTCCCATTTAAGCCACGCGCAATCTGGTACTCAGCCCATTCCCAGCATCGTTAAGGTCCAGAGTTGAGGTAAATAAATTAGCCATCCAATCCTGGAGTGGTTTCCGAAGATGGGGTGAGAGGTGGAATAGGGAAGATCTGCCAGGACTCCTAGGAAGACGATATCTATCGCCTCGCCAATTGATAATATATTTTAATGGTATTTCCACCTGGCGCTATTCCAGTAAAATCCTTTAAGCTCTGCTGTCTTGGCCTGGATCATCTCTTCAACGTCCAAGTGGCTGGAAAGCTAAGAGCCGAGACCAATGGGCACGAAAGTACTCAAGGAAGCTAGACCCCATAGCATATGATGCGCAAAAGCTCAGCTTAACATGAGCTAGCGCTCATCGATGAACTAAAATACCAAAAAATCACGGGACAAGCCTACTAACCCCACCCCGCACGAGCTAGTTCTGGCAGACTTAATAGAAAAATGAAAGAAAATTTAGAAGCAGTAAAAAGAGGAAGAGCTGATCGAATCCACTCTTTTCCGACTCTCTCAGAGTGGCATCGATGCCGATTACCTGGCTGAGCTCTTCGCCTGAATAAGAAACAGATAACCCTAAAGGGAAATTAAACTCCCTTTATTTTTAAACGGATACTCCGCAGCTTACTGCGTGGTGCACTTATTCATTCCAAAAGGTGCTTTTATCTCCCTTCAAGGCTAGCACAAAAGAAGGGCTCAACTATTCTCATCATTCTATCTTTGGCTTCGCTAACACTTTCGCTTTCTTCTTTTGTAGCCTTGCCTTTTTGGTCATTGCTTTTTTACTTTTGCCTTGGGCTCGATTTTTTTCAGCCATATCGTTATATTATGGCTGCCTTCTTAAAAAGGATCGGTCTCATTCAAGGATTCCCGCTTCTCTCTGATCTATGAGATTCCTATCAGAACATCATATAACAGGCCACAAGGAGGGGGGGCCGATGCCCTCGGGATCCCGAAGGCGCCGTGGTGGTCCTAGGAGCTCCACCACAGGGCACAATCCGCAAGCCTCTGTGGAGAATCGCCAGGGACTCAA
Source organism: uncultured Methanotrichaceae archaeon (assembly GCA_964556405.1). GTDB lineage: Archaea > Halobacteriota > Methanosarcinia > Methanotrichales > Methanotrichaceae > UBA114. The sequence goes on from CAZKWM010000003.1 coordinate 26,699, forward strand.
TTGGGAAATTTGGGCGGTTGGGACTTTCTCGGTCCTTCTTCTAGGTTTTCCAGCAAAGGGAAAACGTGTAATCTCTTTGAAGGATACCGTCAGATTGCTATTTTTGAACCGTTTTTCCATGCTAACTACAAGTAACGATATTATGATACAGCGCATCTTCCAGGCATCCAAGCTTACCCTGGCTTGAGGACGGTGGTGTTCTTGTCTCAAGATGAATTAATTGCGTGCGATCTCAGGCTAGGTTAAAGCGTTTCTGGCGATAGGCTCTTCCTTCCCTAAAAGATTGCCCTTGGATTCGTAACCTCTATGTTCCCAGCTGTTACAAGAGACACATTAACCTATTAGCTGTAAACTAATTATATTACCGAAAGCTTTAAGTAAATTACATTTTACTTAAGTAAAGTGCACTAGGCTTATTTGCCAGTGCGTCCATCAGCAAATCTAATGGCAAGGGGCTTGTCCTGACAAGGCTCTTGCCATGATCTCCCCTCGGTGTTGAAGCAATTAGTTATTTATAACACGATAATAGGAAGACTTATTACTTAGTAAGATACTATTAGATAAAATAGCGAGTTGCAGATGGCCTATTAAACTGCAGGAGATTCCAATGGGTACGTGCTCTTTGTGCCTAAATGAGACTAAACCTACACTAATTGGATAATAGGGTTGTAGGGATTATTTGATCCAAGGGTAAGATTATAGCAAACAACTGTAGAAGACCTGAGCATAAGTGCTGCCATTAAGGGATAAATTACATCTATAAAGATAGGACCCCTTCAAAGTCTACCCCAGAGGTATTGGGGATTGTACCGAGAATATTTGGGGGCAAGCCTTCTATGTTTTTAGAGATGGACGGGCAAAGCTATCTTGAGAAAGGGGATATCATCGATTCCTACAAAATAAAGCATAAGCTGGCGATGCCATAAAAAGAAGCATGTTTCATGGAAGCAGAATCGATACTAGTTATCAAGGAGGTACGTTCATAGGCGATAGGGTGATTTTCAACCATCTGGATGAAATTTTGGCTTAGGAAATATGAAAGATGGCGCAAATAGTTGGTGGATGAGATTGCTTTTGAGTGGACGTAAAGGTTGCCTCTTCTCCTGCTTTTTACGCCGTTACGAAGCGACCCAAGCTGAAATCCGCACTGGATTCTGCCTTATTTTTTGTGTAAAATAAGCGGTTTGAAGAATCGTCTAATTTGCGATATCGAAATGTATTTAGATCACCTGGCTGCTTGTGTTGACGATACTATGATTGGGGTCTTAGGGTTAGAAGACGGCACAAGGATGGAGGGCCGCGGTTTTGGGGCGCCCGGCACGGTCTCGGGGGAGCTGGTTTTTACGACCATCATGTCAGGCTACGAGGAGGCCTTGACAGACCCTTCATACCATGGACAGTTCCTCATGTTCACTTATCCCCTCATCGGCAACTACGGGGTAAGCGGCGAGAACTTCCAGTCGGATCACATGTGGCCCGGTGCCATGGTCTGCAGGGAGGTCTGGGAGTACCCTACCCACCACCGTTCGATCAGAACGATAGCCAAATTCCTGGAGGACGAGGGGAAGTCGGGGCTTTGCGGCGTGGATACCAGGATGCTCACCACCAAGGTCAGGAACTACGGGTGCATGAAGGCGACCATCGCGGTAGGAGAAGCTAAGGATCTAAAAGACATTGATGTTGTAGAAGATGCCAGGACCCATCCGTCCATATCAGCCCAGGACCTTCTGATGGATGTCACCTGCAAGAAACCTTATCGCATTCCGGGCAAGGGACCCAGGATCTCCATGATAGACCTGGGCGTCAAGAGGAACATCCTTCACAGCCTCTCTGCCAGGGGCTTTGACGTCCACGTGCTGCCGGCCAATGCCGCCGTATCCCAGATAGGGGCTACAGAGCCTGATGCCATCTTCCTATCCAACGGCCCGGGAGACCCCGAGTGCGCCACGAATGCCATAGCTGCCGTGAAGCACTTTGCTGGAACCGTCCCTGTCTTTGGCATATGCCTTGGCCATCAGATCATCTCCCTGGCCATGGGAGCCAGGACTTTTAAGTTAAAATTCGGTCATCATGGCGGAAACCAACCTGTCAAGGATCTGGCCAATGGGATAGTCTACATCACCTCCCAGAACCACAACTTTGCAGTAGTTCCGGGCTCAGAGGAAGGTACTGGCCTGGAAATTACCCAGATGAACGCCAACGATAACACTGTCGAGGGAATAAAGAGCGACAGCTTGGATATCCTGGCGGTCCAATACCACCCGGAGGCCCACCCAGGACCTCTATGCACCGAGGACCCCTTCTTCTCCCAGGTCAAAAAGATGCTCAACAAGGCCAAGGTCCCGGCCTGTGGCAGGTGATTTGAAGATGCCAAAGCGCCAAGACATAAAGAAAGTGCTTCTCATAGGTTCAGGCCCCATTCAGATAGGCCAGGCAGCGGAGTTCGACTTCTCGGGATCTCAGGC
>CAZKWM010000003.1:29263-30913 GCA_964556405.1 uncultured Methanotrichaceae archaeon
CAGGCCCCATTCAGATAGGCCAGGCAGCGGAGTTCGACTTCTCGGGATCTCAGGCCTGTAAGTCCCTAAGGGAGGAAGGCATAGAAGTGGTACTGGTCAACTCCAATCCGGCCACCATCATGACCGATCCCGACATGGCCGACAGGATTTACATTGAGCCCCTTGTCCCTGAGATCGTGGCCAAGATCATAGAGAAGGAGAGGCCCGATGGGATCGTAGCAGGCATAGGAGGTCAGACCGGCCTCAACATCACCAGCGAGCTTGCCGAGATGGGGGTCCTTGAGAAATTCAAAGTGGAGGTTCTGGGTACATCGATCCTATCGATTAAGGAGGCCGAGGACAGGGATCTCTTCAAGCAGGCCATGATCAGGGTAGGAGAGCCAGTGCCGAGGAGCAAGGCCGTCAACACCATGGAAGAGGCCATGCAGGCCATGAACGAGCTTGGCTTGCCCCTAGTCGTCCGCCCGGCTTACACCTTAGGTGGCAGCGGAGGAGGCATAGCCCACACCGAGGAGGAGCTGGTCAGGATCTGCGATATTGGCCTCAAGAGATCCAGGATCAGCCAGGTTCTCCTGGAGGAGAGCGTGGAGGGCTGGACTGAGCTCGAGTACGAGGTTATGAGGGATTCGAGGGATACCTGCATCACCATATGCAACATGGAGAACATGGACCCCATGGGCATTCATACTGGTGAATCCATAGTCGTCACTCCCATCCAGACCTTGCCCGATCAGCAGATCCAGAAGCTTCGGTCCGCGGCCATAAACATCATCAGAGCTCTTCGGATCGAGGGCGGCTGCAACATCCAGTTCGCTGTCAGAGGAGAAGAGTACAGGGTCATAGAGGTCAACCCCAGGGTTTCCAGGTCCTCGGCCCTGGCCTCCAAGGCCACCGGCTACCCCATAGCCAGGGTGACGGCCAAGATAGCCATAGGCATGACCCTGGACGAGATCAGAAACGACGTCACCAAGGAGACCCCCGCCTCCTTCGAGCCCACCGTAGATTACGTAGTTATAAAGATCCCAAGGTGGCCCTTCGATAAGTTCACTAGAGCGGATAAAGTTCTGACCACCGCCATGAAGTCCACGGGCGAGGTCATGGCCATAGGCAGGTCCTACGAGGAGGCCTTGATGAAGGCCATCCGCTCCCTGGACATCGATAAGGAGTTCGGGTACAACGGCAAGTACACCGCCTGGACCGATGAGGAGATAGTGAACCTCCTCAAGGTGCCCACCGATGAGCGGCTCTTTGCCATATACCAGGCCCTCCGGCGCGGCTTGACCGTGGAGAAGATCTCAGAGCTTGCATCAATCGACCCCTACTTCATAAGAAGGATAGAGAACATAGTCAAGATGGAGGGCGATGTCAAGGCCAATCTCAATTCTGATACCTTGAGGCGTGCCAAGCGCATGGGCTTCACCGATGAGAGGATCGCAGATCTGGTGGGGAAGACCAAGGAGGAGATTACCGATTATAGGTTATCCCTCGGGCTGATACCCACCTACAAGATGGTGGACACCTGTGCAGCCGAGTTCGCGGCCAAGACCCCCTACTACTACTCAAGCTACGACACCGAGTGCGATCTTACTCCAACCAAAAACAAGAAGGTCCTCATCCTCGGCTCCGGGCCCATAAGGATTGGACAGGGCA
>CAZKWM010000004.1:0-6756 GCA_964556405.1 uncultured Methanotrichaceae archaeon
CTCAAGGGATTGGAGCCGGTCACCGCCACCTCAGCTCCTCCGGCCACCAGGGCAGTGATGAGGTTGGCAGTCTCCACCGTCACATGGAGACAGGCCACGACCTTGATCCCCTCCAGGGGCTTCTCGCGCTCAAACTCGGCCTTTATGCTGTCGAGGACGGGCATGTGGCGCCTCGCCCACTCTATTCTCTTCTCTCCGGTCTCAGCCAGCCCGGGGTCCTTGACTACGCTTTTCTGCAAACTACTCACCTTAATGAGAATCGTCTAGCCTGGAGTCCATCTGTAAATACTTAAATCCGACGTGCTCTCTCGATAATCGCTATGGCTGTTAAAGTTACTCTTCTGGGAACAGGCGTTGGAATTCCCCACTCTGGCAGATCCCAGTCTTCTTTGATGATGGAAGGCAGAGGGAGGCTCCTCTTCGACTGCGGCGCCGGGTCCCTTCTGCGTCTCTCCCAAGCCGGGGTGTCGGTGTCGCAGCTGGATGCTGTATTTCTGACCCACCTTCACCTGGACCACTCCGCAGACCTTCTACCCCTAGCTAACGCTAAGTACCTTATGGGTGATGGCGAGATCCATATCTTTGGGCCGGAAGGCATCGAGCTCTTCCTTCAAAGGTCTCTCGCCGCTTACCCTTACTTAAATAGAATGGCGGTGGAAGTCCAGGAACTGGCTCCGGGGGATGGTGTAGACCTTAAGGGCTTTTCGATATCCTGCGCTAAGGCCCTCCATAGCGTCGCAGCTCTCGGCTACAGGATAGAAGCCCAGGGAAAGGTCTTTGCTTACTCGGGGGATACAGAGCCCTCTTGGGAGATCGCCGGGATGGCCAAGGGCGCCGATCTCCTGGTCCACGAGTGCTCCTTTCCAGAACCCTACCAGGTGACCAACCACACTACCCCGGTAAAGCTGGCCGAGGTCCTCAGGGAAGTGGGAAGGATAGTCCTGACCCACCTGTATCCTCAGGCGGCGGGGCACACGAGGCCGATATGGCAAGGGCTGTAGCAGAGGGCGCAGGGGTGGCAGTGGAAGTGGGCAGGGATCTCCAGACTATAGATATTTGATTTAATGGTGACTGAAAGAAAAATTTTTTGATATCAATAACATCCACGCCCAGGCCCCTATCGCCCTCAGTCTCCCTCTTATCACCTGCCATGAGACATCAAATCAGATAGGCCGAAGAATAACGCCTTGACCTATTACGCCATAGCATCCATATTTACCATAGAGACCCTTGTTCTGGGACCATATCAGGATCAGTATCATAGTTTTTTTGTATATTACGTTGCCTATCCTTCGAAATTTGAAACATGGGTTAAAAGGATGAGCAAATGATGCCCACCTCTGCCGGAGTGATGCCTCACGGAGCCCTTGTAGCGATCGATGTGAAGATGCCTAATGTTGCCGTCGAAGCCGCCATCTGCGTTCGATAACGTGTCCTCGTGGTGCCGATGATTAGAGATCTATACTCTATACAGTATATCCTTCAGGTAGCTTTTGCCCCATAAGCTAAGTGCAGTGACGAGCTATAAATATTCCGAATATAAAAACCTAATAGGCATCAAAAATCCGTACGATTATTCTCTGAGTATATACCGGTTTCAGAAAAAAATAAGTTAAAGGGCGCTAGGTAGAAGCAAGAGCTTTCGGATACAGACGTAGCCTTTCTTAAGCGATCCTGTCGCCGGCGCCCGGACCCCATAGGGCATTGTAGATCTCCTCGACCTTGATGATGACGCAGCTACTGGCGGGCAGCTTGTCGTTGACGCCCTTGACCCAGCTCTTCATCTCATCGTAGGTCTGACCCTCCTTGCAGATCTGGGTTCTGCCTTTGATCTGGTAGGACTTCTTGGTCTGGGGATCGTAGCAGAGCACCGATATCCTGGGGTTCTCGGAGAGATTGGCGGCGGTCTTTTTGAAGAAGTTGTCTACGACCATGAGGGTCTCGTCGTCCATGATCTTCATGAGTCCAACGAAGACGACGTTAGGGACGCCGTCCTTGCTGGACGTGGCTATGGGCACGGGCTTTTGCTTGGAGAGGGTCTCCCTCACCTCTGGAGGCATTTTTACCATCTGGATCACCTTATGGGTAATTCCACCTCCCGATGATTTATAGATAATGGCTTTAAAGGGAGATAGGGTCAATGCCCCTGGTTCTCCTCTTTGACTCTGTAGCAGGCCTTGAGGAAGTTGGAGGGAAAGCCCCTGAAGGATGCCGAGTGGACGTGGCAGTAGCTGGCCACGACGCTTCCCTGGACTAGGCCGTCGAGGCCGCCCTGGATGCCCGTTCCCCTCTCCAGCTTTATGGCGTAATCGGCGCCGTCGTCCAAGACCATCTCAGAGTGGTGGAACTCATGGCCCATGATCTCGGAGCCCTGGGGCCCCAGGAGGCAGTCCTTGGTGAGAGCGCCCCTGACGTAGCTTACCACTCTGACCTTGCCCTTCCTGGCCTTGCCAGGGATAAGGCCGGCCATGGCGTATCTGCCGTCCCAATCGATCTCCTGGGAGACGTACATGAGACCGCCGCACTCGGCGTATATGGGCAGGCCTCTCTCCTTAGCCCTGATCAGAGAATCTATCATGCCCGAATTCGCCGAGAGCTCTCTGGAGTAGAGCTCGGGGTATCCGCCTCCTATGTACACCCCATCCACCTCGGGCAGGCGGCGGTCGCTGATGGGGCTGAAGGGCATAACCTGGGCCCCTGATAGCTCCATGAGTTCCAGGTTGTCCCGGTAGTAGAAGTTGAAGGCCTCATCTAAGGCCACTCCTACCTTGAGGCCTCTACCTAAATCGTTTTTGAGGTAGAGATCGGCCTTGGGCTCGGGCAGGGGCTCGGCCTCTCTGGCCAGCTCCAGGATGCGGTCGATATTGAGGCCTTCCTCGACCAGGGCCCTCACCCGGTCCAGCTTCTCGGTGAAGCCCTCATGCCTGGACTTTCCCTCCTGGGCTGGCACCAGCCCCAGGTGGCGCATGGAGAGCTGCATGGAGTCGTCCCTGGGAATGACCCCCATCACCTCAATTCCGGTGTACCGCTCTATCTCCTTCTTGGCCTTATCGGCATGCTTCTGGCTCCCGACCTTGTTCAGGATGACCCCTTTTATGTTGACCTGAGGATCGAAGTCGGCGTACCCCTTGACCAGGGCCGCAGCACTCCGGGTTATGGACCTGACATCCACCACGAATAGAACGGGGGTTTTTAGAAGCTTGGCTATCTGGGCCGTAGATCCCAAGTCGCCGTCGTAGCCCTCGTAAAGGCCCCGGACACCTTCTATGACCGATAGGTCTGCACCTCTGGAGGCCCGGTCGAAGATCTCCAGGATGGCCCTCTCTGGCATTAGATAGCCGTCCAGGTTCCTGCACCACCTGCCAGTGATGAGGGTGTGGTAGCTGGGATCTATGTAGTCCATGGCCACCTTGAAGGGCTGGACGCAAAGGCCCCTTTTCTTCAAAGCCGAGAGGAGGCCGGCCACTATAGAGGTCTTGCCACTGGAGGACCTATCCCCTGCCAGGAGGATACGGCTCATGTGCGGGACAGCTCCCTAAGTCTTTCGTCGGTCATGGGCTTAGGAATGGCAGGATTCGTCCCGGCCATGACCGTCCTGGCCAGGCCTCTGTAGACCCCGGCTATGCTCGACTCCGGAGCGCCTTCTATGGCAGTAACACCTCTGCGCTCGCACTGCTGGACCAGGGGGTCCTTGTGTATGAAGGCCACCAGGGTGCTTCCAAGCTCCTTGGCAAAGCTTTCCACGATCTCACGCTCCCCTGCCGCCTCCCTGGAGTTGCAGATGACCCCCGCCAGGGGAGTTCCCAGGCGTTTTAAACCCCTGCAGATGTTGTTTCCAGCGTACATGGGCATGTACTCCCCCGAGGTTATGATGTAGGCCTGGCTGACCAATCCCTTCCTTATGGGGGCTGAGAAACCTCCGCAGACTATATCCCCCGGCACATCGTAAAGTACCAGGTCTACCTCCTCCATAGCCTTGGAGACCTTCCTCAGGAAATCTATGGCGACTATGATGCCCCTTCCAGCACACCCGACTCCGGGCTCTGGACCTCCTACCTCAATGCATCGCACTCCCTTATATCCCTGGAAGATCAAATCCCTTTCCGTGATCTCTCCGCCGCGTTGTATCAGGTCCATCATGGTAGGGATCTTCCTTCCCACAAGGGTCATGGTGGAATCGCTCTTCGGGTCGCAACCCACCATAAGAACTTTATGCCCGTACTCGGCACAGGCGGCTGCGATATTTGATGCGGTGCATGACTTGCCAATGCCGCCCTTGCCGTATATAGCAATGTGCTTAATAGGTGACATCCATTGACTCCGGAGATCCTAAGGCAACTCCATAGGATATACGCGTTATCCAGGATGACGGTCCTGGGCGTGAGGCGGTTATTATCATCATTATTATTCCTCATGGCCCTGGCCCTTATCTTGATAGCAAGCAGCCAGGCTCAGCAGCCCTCGATGGAAGCTGCATTGATTAGAGGATCCTTCTCTGGCGGATCTAGCACCTGGGATGCCGGAAGTTTCGGCTGGTTCTACTACGATATCGACCATGGCTATGGCGGCGAGAAGCTGTCCATAAAACCCGTGGGCAGGACCATAAGCAAGGGCGACCTGATGTACACCAGCAGCGTCTGGTCAGAGGACTTTGAGTACGAGCCCTGGGGGAAGTACGATGCAGTGGCCTTCATGGGTAAGCGCTACCTAGCAGGGTATCACGAGAGCAACTTCGCCGATGCCAAGAATGCCCTCTCAGATGGAGAGCTCAGGGAGATCCTCATAGACGACAAGGAGCCCCACACCCTCACCTACAACGGCACCTTAAACCTCCTGGAAGGATATGCCCTCCTTCTGGCCGACATCTCCGAGAGCAATGACGTGGTGCACCTGATACTGGCCAAGAATGGAATGCCCATGGCCCAAGCGGTGATATCCACGGGGGGCACCCACGCCTTCAAGCAGGGCGACCTGCCCTTGATCATAGTTCACATCTCCGATGCCATGAAGGGTGACAAGGCTGGTATAGTCCAGATCGAGGGAGTATTCCAGGTAAGCGATCAACCCTTAAATCTCTGTCAGGGTGAGAAGCTGGATAACCTGGAGGTTACAGATGTATCCGATGATGGAATAACTCTCGGCAATTACAAGGATGTCACCTTAAGCCGTGACCGCTTTGTGACCCTGTACGGAAGCCTCGGCCTCATGGTGATTGACAATCCCACTCTCGTATACTATCCTGAGGGGAACGTGGCTGAGTACAGCTACCATGAGATAAGGGGATCGGTCTTTGACGAGAATTCCTCGGTGTCCGCAGAGTTCGGAACCACCCCGGTCAGGGCGGTGGCCAAGTGGAACCCCGCCAACTTCTCGGGCTTCTACTTCGACCCAGGAAAGGAAATAGGCACTGAGTCCCTGATCGTATACGCCACCCAGGGCAGGTATATAACGGCCTTAAGACCCCCGGAGGTAGTCAACAACACCGTCAAGCTCTATGGCATGGAGTATAGCACTTCGGTTCAGCCTAAGGTGTTTGAGCGTAAGGCCTGGGGAAGCTACAGGGTCGTATGCTTCCTAGGACAGATCTGGTTTGCAGGTTACGGACCGGATACAAGTTCAGAGATCGGCAGCAAAGGGCTCATTGATAACGAGCGCCTGGGTCAGGTGCTCATAGATACCGATGAGACGAAGATAGCCCAGGCAAGAAATGTCTTCCAGCTGGCAGACGGCTTTGAGTTCCTCATCAAGGACGTGAATAAGGAGAAGGTCTTTGCCCAGCTGCGCCAGAATGGCAAGCCCCTAGAGGATGCGGTCATCGCCTCCAACTCCACCTACGTCTACGAGAGGGATATCGGGGATATCACTGACTTCCCAATCCTGTGCGTCCACATAAGGAACATCTTCTCGGATGGGAGCATGACCGAGGCAGAGGTGGACGGCATCTTCCAGATCTCGGACATGACCATGCCCGCGGAGAGGAGCATGGACTTTGGAGAGCTCACCATCTACGCCACGACTCCTAAATTCATCATCATGGGCAACCCTGATAACGTGGAGCTCAAGCGCGACTCCTCCATAAGCCTCTGGCCGGGGATGAACCTGAGGGTGGCGGACAACGGCAGCCTTAGGTACTACCTCTACACCGTGGCCTACGTCGTACCCAAGCCCCTCATTACCGGCATCAATTATCCCAAGGTCGCCAACACAACCATCAAGGCCAACTTCTCCATGGCAACGGTGGCCGCCCAGGTCGTGAGCGTCACCACTGAAATTCTGGATGCCACGGGAAGGGCAGTTTATGCCAGGGACCTGACTGCTCTTGGCACCGGGTCCGAGGACCGCTGGGCCTACTCTTGGCAGTGGAACGTCACCACTCTGGCCATGAGCGACGACGGAAGCCCTGTCGTGGACGTAGGCCCTGGAAACGTCGTGCCTGCGCTGCTCTACCTGAACAGCGCCACCCGGCCCCTTCCTGTCGGAGTCAGATTCGATGCCATAGGTCGGCTGGCGCTCATATCTAACGGCCAGACCATCTACTACATCTCCAAGTCGGAGTACGAGAGCTCCAGCCACCCCCTGACCTACGGGGCTATGCTCATGAACGCCACCGTAAGAAAGGATTACCTCCAAGTCCAGCCCGGATCGAGCCTCCTCAAGCTGTACGATATCATAGATGAGGCGACGGTCCCTCAGACGTCCAACCACACTCTCTCAGGGGACATAGGCTCCATGGAGCCCAACCTGGAGAGCATTCCG
>CAZKWM010000004.1:6856-28110 GCA_964556405.1 uncultured Methanotrichaceae archaeon
AGCGACTATGGTACCAATAGCAGTTCTGATACCAGCAGCAAATCCCAAACCAACACTAACACAGAGACCAACACTAATTCTAGCACTAATAGTAGCCTTGGTGCCGATAGCAACAGCTTAACCAACTACTACAACTCCACCAGCTACGGCATCTCCGGTAACCTCGGCCCCTACAGCTCCTCAGAGACGAAGAAGGAGGGCAGCAGCCTTTCGTCATTGTCCGACGGCAGCCAGAGACCAACCTCAGGCAAGCCTCAGGGCAAGATCCTCATGGTCGTGGCGCCCCCAAGACTATCAGGCACAGGAACTGGATACCGCCGTGAGCTACTTCGAGAGCCAGGTTTCCCGTTGGACGTGGCATCCAAGGGAACCAAGCATCCCGCTCCCATGGATGAAGAAGCAAGCGTACCTCCCAGGAGAAACGTGGAGGTCATGGACCTGAGCGAGGTCAAGCTCTCAAACTACTCGGCAGTGGTCTTCGTCGGCGGCGAGGGCGTCAATGAGCTCAAACTCTACGAAGATGCAGACTATCAGAACCTAGCCAAGAGCATCGTAGCCGATGGAAAGGTAGTGGGGAGAGCCATATGCCTGGGCCCATGGATTCTGGCCAATGTAGGGCTTCTGGAGGGAAAGACTGCAACAGCTGTTGAGGTCGATTACCTCCATGAGACGGGAACAAAGGCTTCCGACCAGTCCGTGGTCCAGGATGGAAAGATCGTGACCGACAGCTGGCCCAGCGCCTCTAAGAAGTTTGCGGAGAAGGTTGTATCAGTCCTGGCCGAGTACAGCTAGGGCTGGTAAACAACTCGGGTGATTTATTTCAAAGATCGATTCGCGAAGAAAAAAGCCCTCCTTCGCCCTTTTCCTTATTTAAAAGATTCTTATCCTGAGGATATTCATACCCCGTGATTGTGGTTACCACTGCCCTTTAAAAGCCGCTCTCAGGGCAGATCCCAGGGCAGCAGCCATAGCCTCGGCCTTCCTCCGGTCATCGTCACCTTTGGCTCCAAGATAGAGGCTGAATGACCCGTTGTAGGCCAGGGACCTCATGAAGTGGCTGAAGTTCTCCAGCTCCATTCCCCCGAGCCTCTCAGATACAAAGGAGAACTCCTCCAGATAGCCCGGCTCCCCGAACCTAACTGCAGCGGTGGCAAGCACGTTGCCTAACGGGACTATGGCGCACCCGTTTCCAGGGCCCTTCCCGCCCTTGATGAGCCTTGCCATGGCAGAGCCTGCCGTTATGCCCACATCCTCGACGGTGTGGTGATCTCCCGTGGCCAGGTCTCCATGGGCCGCAACCTTGAGGCCCATCTGCGCGGATTGTGCCAAGGACTTGAGGACGCAGTCCAGAAGCTCAATCCCAGTACTTACAGAGGTCTCGCGGCTCTCCATGTCCAGGGATACCTCCACTCGAGTCTCTTTGGTCTCCCGCATCAAGGACGTCTTCATAATGCACAGTTTGATCATGAGGTCTTATTAGTTCTGGCGTCAACCCCGGCCATCATCTCGGCATCCACCCTGGCATCAGTTCTGGAGCCCGCTTTTTGGCTGGCATCAACTCTAGCATTAGCTCCTATGCGAGGGAAGGAGTTATCTACCTGTAACCCAACCTCGGCGGTTCAAAGATCACGCTCCAAGGGTTGTAATCATGATATCGAAAGAAGACATCACTCAGATCCTCGATGGCTACGATAAGGATGACATCACCATAGCCACCATCTGCTCCCACAGTAGCCTCCAGATCTTTCACGGCGCTCGCCAGGAGGGTTTTAAGACAGTGGGCATATGCATAGGCCAGCCGCCCAAGTTCTACGATGCCTTTCCCCTGGCCAAGCCTGATAAGTTCTTGAGTGTCGACAGCTACAAGGCCCTTTTGGATTACAGCGACGACTTAATCCAGGAAAACGCCATTGTGATACCCCACGGCTCCCTGGTGGAGTACCTGGGCATAGAGAAGTTCGAATCCCTGGCGGTGCCTACATTTGGCAACAGAAGGGTCCTGGCCTGGGAGAGCGACCGCGAGATGGAGCGCGAGTGGCTCCTCAAGGCTGGCGTCAATGTGCCCATGAGGTTTGAGAGCGCCGACGATATAGACAGGCCAGTGATCGTCAAGTACCATGGAGCCAAGGGCGGTAAGGGCTTTTTCATTGCCAAGAGCAAGGATGAGTTCCAGTCCAAGATGGGATTGACCGATCAGCGCTACACCCTCCAGGAGTTCATTTTAGGCACAAGGTACTACATTCACTTCTTCTACTCGCCCATAAAGAGCCAGGGCTACAAGCTCAGGAAGGGTACCCTGGATATGCTGGGCATAGACAGAAGGGTCGAATCCAATGCTGATGAGATCTTCAGGATAGGGTCCATGAATGAGCTGGCCGAGGCGGGGATATATCCGAGCTTCGTGGTCACCGGAAATCTGCCCCTGGTTCTGCGGGAATCCCTCCTTCCCAGGGTGTTTGAGCTGGGCGAGAGGGTGGTGGAGACCTCCATCGACCTCTTTGGAGGCATGATAGGCCCCTTCAGTTTGGAGACCATAGTGACCGACGATCTGGAGTTCAAGGTCTTTGAGATCTCGGCCAGGATCGTTGCCGGAACCAACCTATTCGTCAGCGGCTCTCCCTACTCAGATTTCATAGAGCCGAACCTATCCAACGGCAGGCGGATTGCCCAGGAGGTAAATCTGGCCAGGAAGGACGGTGTCCTTGAGGCGATCATAAGCTAGGATCACAGCCCAAGGTCCACAACCCAAGATCTTCTGCTTAGGTCCTCAGCTGGAAAGGGTTAACTATAGAATGCATCTCTATGAACCCCTATGTCGGGCTTATTCGATACCTTCAGAGATGCAACCCTACTCCAGTGCACCTTCTTTGAGAAGCTTCTCAACCTTGACATAGCAGATGTGGCAGCATTCTCAGACTCCATGGTAGAGTTCCTGAGCCCATCTACGGAGAACTCTTTTCCTGAGAACAAGTTCGTCTACGGCTTGGCGGCAGGCAGATCTGCCCTCGCCCTCTACAGCTTCCTCCAGCTCATACAGAACCACTTCGATAACGTCTTTCCCTTCACACTGGAGGACCCCGTCCAGAGGCATTATAAATCAGACAAAAAGAACCTTGGGATAGCTGTCTCGGGTTCGGGAGAAACCCCTTCAGTCAACAAATACATAGAGGACATAATCTCCCATGGCGGCGAGATCAAGCTCATCACCGCCAATGAGAACGGCACCGCCTTCAAGATGGTCAAAGATTACGATAAGGGATCGGCCCTGGTGATAAAGGCCAGGACCAAGTACAGCACTAATAAGGAAGCCAGGTCCAGGCTCACTCCTATGGGCACCGAGTTCGAGCTGGAAGTCCTGGCCTTCTTGAATGCCGTCTTTAAAGACATCCAGTCCAGGCTCAAGGGGATCTGCGAGGCCTCTTGCCCCGAGTACCTCTCCACCATCGTGGACTTCGAGGAGAACGCCAAGCTCCTTCTGGAGATGGACCCTCATCATCTGGAGCAGTGGTTCAACAAGCTCTTCCCGAGGTCCGGCAGGTACATGATCGGCGGCGTGGGAAGGTCGGGCCTGGTGGCCAGGGCCTTTGAGATGAGGTTCACCCACCTGAACAAGATCAGCTACTGGGAGCGGGATTTCAATACCCCAAGCTTCCAGATAGGGGACGTGTACATTCCCATAACCGGCATTGGCAACACCTATGAGGCCCTGGAGGGGATGAACCACGCCCTGAGCAAGGGTGCCGACGTCATGCCACTCACAGCGAACAGATCCTCAAAGCTGGTGGCCCTTATGAGGAAGTACGGCAGAATAGATGATATAGTGTACATACCTGTAAAGCCCGAGTACTCGGGGATCTTCAGCGGCGACACATCCAGCACCACCTGGCTCATGTCGGACTACACAAAGTGCAGATATCCCATTTTTGAGATCAACGCATCCATCTTCACCAACAGCGTGGTCGCCGTGGGCGCCGAGTTCCTTGGCATGGTGGAGGCAGGCATGAGAAGGTTGCACGTATGACCCGAATCGTCGCTGTATCCGATACCCACATGAAGAGTGATCTGCCTAAAGAGCTGGTAGAGACGGTCAAGGGCTACGACATAATAGTTCACGCCGGGGATTTCGTGACCTCCGAGATCTACGACCAGTTCGATTCCCTGGGATGGCTGGAGGCCGTCTTCGGGAACTCCGACTCGCCCCGGCTAAAATCTACCCTTCCGGAAAGGCTGACACTGGAGGTGGATGGAGTGAAGATCGGAGTGGTCCACATGCCGTCCCATTCCTTCGACCTGACAGGCGCCGGGATGATGGCCAGGGAGATGGAGGTGGACGTCCTGATCTTCGGTCACCTTCACCGGCCCATCATAGACCAAGGGAAAAAGCTTCTGCTATGTCCCGGCAGCCCAGTTCTTCCCAGGATGTCAGCCCCATCCGTGGCCGAGGTGATCATAGAAGGGGGTTCAGTTAAAGGGAGGATAGTGCCCCTGGGAGCTCCCAAGTGCGATTACCTCCAGTACGCCGGGTCCCTGGCCGGAACTGACTCAGCCGGGGATGGAAAGAAAAAAGAAAGTGAAGGACAGGGAAGTGGACGCTGATCCTCGTCTAGAGACCCTCAACTTGGATTGAAGCTGTTCGGGTTGATGAGGTACCAGGCTCCTCCGACCCCCTGGCCCTTGGCATCTCCTGGAGCGGTGTACCTGAGAGTAGGTGTAAAGAGGCCAGCCGTGGAAGGTCAGATGTAAGGCTCCATCGGGCCTGGCAATGGAAGAGAACTCCGAAAGGTTCAGGGGCGTAGAGACCGTCAGGCCCGCCACGTAGAATGGCGGCCAGGTCGTGACACAGTCTCCGGTGTAACTGCTCACGCCAGGGGTGTCATGGGTGTGAAGTAGTAGAGGGCGGCGGCGTCTCTATCTACCAGGTAGTCCCCCAGGTCCTGCCTGGTGTAGATGGTCACGCCGCAGATGGGTGTGCCGGCCTCGGCAATGGTATGATCCTGCAGGTTCTCGTTGGACGGTGAGTACGCCATGGACTGCAGCTGCGGTTATTACCCAATCGCGACTTGAGGATACTCCTGGATCAGGCGCTGGTAATCTTCGGGGTATATGACCTGAGCGTTAGCATGGATGGAGAGCTGAACTAGCAGGAGAGACACCGCTGCCAGTAAGAGCGTTATCAGTATCTTGATGGCCTTTAGGGTTGACATGTAATACCTCACCACAATAATAGTTCCATAAATTTTTAAATGTTTCGTCAGATATGGGTGGTAATACCTCCATTAAAAGGTGATACTTCGGCATATTATTCGTTAATTCTTTGAAGCTATCTGTCATAGAGATATCTAAAATAGCTGGCATTTAATGGTATCTGAGAGACAGGCGGCCACCCAGGATCATCAAGAGCACTCCCGGCGTTAGAACCTCCCAGAAGAGCTGGGTGAGCATGAAGACATTGAAGACGAGGCCGGCCAGGGGAGACGGACAGGCAATTTTCCTATCTTTATGGGTACAGCAAAAGGCCTGGGCCGTTCAGGCTGCCTGAAGCGGAGGCGGATCAGAATCCCATTGATGACCATAAAGGCGGTTGAGGAAAGAAAAGCTGCTAAAGCAAAGGCGCAAGAGGAAGAGTTCAATAGAAAGGTTGCTAGCAGAGAGGTCGTTCCTCATATCGTACTTACTGAGGAATATAGTGTCACAGAGAAGATTAACAGGATTGTGTGGGCGTTTCAGGCAGCAGGTCTATTGAAGGATACGCAGTACGAGATTTGCAGAATTAAAGGTCAAAGTCTAGAGGTGATAGATGCCCCTGACCTGATAGAGCTGGTAGCATCCAGAGTGGAGTTTGCGAAGCTGGCAGACGACGGTATGAAGTATGTACCACCAGATATGAGGATAATCAAGGCTGGTCTGAGAAAAGTAGCTAAGACCGTGACCAATGTAACCGACGTGCCATCGTTTGCACCTGATTGGACTATCGATACGACGCAGGGTATCACGTCTGATGGGACTTACATGCTCGAAACAACCATCACGCCAGATATGAACTTTGAGAGTATCCCGGCAGCAATCGAGTACCTAGAGAACGAGCTGCTTTATGATATGTTATTTAAGGATGCCAAAGACAAGCTAAACTATTGGTCTCTACTCTTTACGCCAGTCGTTCAGAGGCTCATTAAGTATCATAGGGCACCGTTTTTCCTGGTTCATAAGCCTAAGAGAGGCATAGGAGCGACCGTGATGTTGGATACGGTGATCGTGAACTACGGCGGCGAAGGTATGCCTCAGGCGGCACTGACCAATGATAAAAACGATTATCAGATAGCGAACGAGCTGATTGGCCACCTTGCTCAAGGAACCAAGATGTTGAACTATGACGATATCATGGGGTCGCTATCAAGGAAAACGCTGGTTAAGTTCCAGACTAATGCCAATCCATCTGAACGAGGATTAGGAGGCAATTCGATAATACAGGTCGAGAACCCGTACCTGGTCTTGTGTGGCACTGGAACGACTACCCTGGTAAAGCTCCTCTGCAGGCTTTACGATCCAACAGAAGGTAGGATTACCGTAGATGGTATAGATCTCAAGGAGCTGAGAACCTTAGACTTAAGGGGTGAGATTAGCGTAATCTTTCAGGACTACTCGAGGTATAACCTAACCGCATCTGAGAACATATGGTTAGGTAGAGCTGAGATACCTGTAGATCACTGTAGGGTAGCAGCAGCCGCCAGCACCTCAGGGGCAGACGATGTCATAGGCCGCCTTAAAGACGGATACCAGACCATCCTTGGCAAATGGTTCGAGGAAGGGACCGATCTAAGCATTGGAGAGTGGCAGAAGGTCGCCTTAGCCAGGGTCTTCATGAGGGACTTTCAGATAATAATCCTGGATGAGCCCACCAGTTCCTTAGACCCCAAGGCTGAGTCAGAGGTCTCCTCCAGGCTTAAAGAACTCTTGAATGGAAAGACGGCCATCATCATAAGTCACCGTCTATCTACGACCAGGCTAGCCGACCCCATCATCTTCTTGAAGGACGGATGTATCTCTGAGGAGGGAACCCACGACCGACTAATAGCTCTGGGAGGGGATTACGCAGATATCTTCGAGGTCCAGGCAGCCAAATATAGATAGATATGTATGACCCGATGATCACAAGAACGCGAGGGCATTATAGAAAAACGCCTTGAGCATTCTGCGAACCTAATAACAAGGTTCATATCTAAGTAGCTTAGTTAAAATGACGCGGGTGCAATATAAGCTTTAAAAGGTGGTTTGAGTGACAAAAAACGCACTTCATTAGAAATGCTTGTAATAGCTGTTTCTATCATAACGCTTGCCTCCATTTCCACTTATGTAACAGCTCAAGAGAACACTACAGCCGCCAATAAATCAATGGGATTCGATGCTAATAAATCAATGGGGTTCGGGCGTTTTATGGCTGCAGGAGATAACAAATACGTAGAGATAGAGAATAATTTGAGCAGAACAATTAACTTAAAAGGCTGGACTTTGGTGGTCAATGATATTCAGATACCCCTGCCATAGCATTTGCTCCAATCAGGACAGAGACTAAGGGTCCACCTTGGTAAAGGCGGGGATAACGACACCAATCGGTTCCTAGACCGCACTGCTACGCTAAATAATACAACTGGCGAAATCATATTAAAAAACGAGACCGGGGAAACGTTCGCGGCTTACAGATACGGAACCCATAACATCAACGAGTCCTACTCCACCTGCAACGTAACAATTTTAAGAACCTATGAGTGAGCATTCCTATAAACCTACCTATCCTTTTTACAGAAAGCTCTAAACATGGCGAATAATATGTATTACTATGAACTCCTTTACTACTTGGGTACTGCGATGAGTGAATGCTCCCTGACCTTTAGGACGGGGATTCCATCGATTTGACGAAGAGATTGCATCGCATCCCCGATCTCAGAATGTTCATAGCTGCGTTTAGGTCCCTGTCCATGTCTAAGCCACACTGGGGACATCTATGAACTCTATACGACGGTTGTCGGTACGGACTTTATTAGCCCTGAGTTTTTCCTAAAGCCAAAAAATATAAGTCGAAGGTCTAGACTCTAGACGCGAGATGGTAGACCATGAGGGTGATCATGGATAAATCGATAATAAAATAGAATGAAAAAGATTTTAACGCAGATAATAGAATGCCCTATCCTTCCTAGGTAATACTTTCATACACCTTATCAATAATAGGCATTGGCGAGACCGAGTTCATGTTTAGCCCAAGTTCATCAGGCCCAAGCCCGAGAGCTATGCCCACAAGCTGAGTCACATATAGCACTGGTATGCCGAAGGTCTCACCGCGCTTCATCTCCAGGGATTTCTGCTTGGCATCGAGCATTAAGTGGCACAGAGGGCACAAGGTCACTATGACCTCAGCTCCTGCCTTCTTGGCCTCGGAGAGGATCTGATAGGCCACGTCTTCCGCTGCCTGCTGCTCGGTGATGAAGATGGGCCCTCCGCAGCAGAAGGTTTTAAGCCTGAAATCGACGGGCTTGGCCTTGAGAGATCTTATGAGCTTCTCCAGGATGGTGGGATACTCGGGGCTGTCTATGCCGCCACGGGGCCGAGTCATGAGACAGCCGTAGTAGGTGGCAACCTTCAGGCCAGTCAAGGGGACGGCTATCTTATCGGGATCTTTTCTTAGGGCCTCTATGATCACATCCAGGGCATGCTTGATCTGGGCTCCTGAGTATTTTTTGGTGAGGGTGGCGTTAACTTTGGCCATGACCGCTGGCTCCTCCATGCGCCTGGCTGCATTCCTTAGGTTGCTGTAGCATATGGCGCAGGGGGTCATGATGGGAAGATCGGTCTGCGCCATGTTTCTGGCGGCAAGGCCCATGGAGACCAGATCGTTGGCAACGTGGGTGGCGCCGCAGCAGTTCCAGTCCTCCAGCTCCTCCAGGGCGATATCCAGGGCTGAACAGATGGCCCTGGTAGATAGATCCATCTCCTTTCCGGTGGATTTGGAGACGCAGCCCGGGTAGTAAGCCAGACGCATGCCTCGACTCTGATCTTGCTCCTTGGTATCTTGCTCAGTGCCTTGCTCAGTCATGCCTTCCCCAGCTCCTCGAAGATCCTTTTGATCTCCTCAGGCCTCTTGACCTTCTCCCTCTCCAGGCTTATCTTTCTCCTGGGGACCATCTCCAGGCCGAGTTCCATGGCCTGGACCGTAGATTTGGGATTGGCCAGGGCGTACTCACCTGATATCTGGGTCTCCGAGACCCTACCATTCTCTCTTACCTGGCGCTGGAATATCTCATCGTAAGACAGGTCTTTGGGCACCCGACCCTCGTGCCCGCATATCTCCCTGACGGCGGACATCACAGCCCTGGGGTTTATGCCTCTGGGGCAGCGGATGACGCAGGCCTGGCAGGAGGTGCAGAACCATGGGGACTTGGCTGATAGGGCCTCGTCCTTTCGGCCTTCCAAAACCATTTTTATGATCTGGCGGGGTTTTTTATCCATGAGATGGGCAGTGGGGCAGCTGGCGGAACAGGTGCCACACTGGATGCAGGTCCTGACCTCTGGGCCTGCCAGCCTTACTACCTCCTTTAGAAACCCGGCGTCCTTCTCCTTCCCAATCTCTGCCATCTCAGGCCTCCTTTCCCTGTGAGGGCTTCTTCAGCCTGTCCACGATCTTCTGGCTGGCGATATCAGGCGGCTCCCTCTCCATGATGTACCTGGCCTTGGGCTTATGCAGAACAGGGACCACGGGTTTTAGGGCTTCATCGATAAGCCTCAGAAGCTCTGGGTCTGTGACCAGCATCTCCACTTTTGGCTGAGGTGGGCGCTCGATGTTAGGGGGCATCACAGCTCTGCTCACATCAGGTCTGTTCTTTTCTCCGGTGGTGATGGAAGCTATGGCGTCCTTCCACTCCGAGGCCCAGGGCGTATCCTCCAGGGGTGTGTGATGGACGGCGGTCCTCCTGATCTCCATGACCTCCTTGGGACAGGCCTTGGCGCAGGCGCCGCAGAATATACACTGATCCTTAGCAACGCCTATGCTACCCGTCTCGTCCACGTACCAGCAACTGGCAGGACAGACGTTGAAGCAACCATGGCATCCCGAAGGGTCGCATTTGGGAACGTTTCTGGATATCAGCCTTATCTCGCCCTCAAAGGGCCTCTTCACATCTATGGCCTTGTAGGGGCAGATCAGGGCGCACCTGCCGCAGCCTATGCATAGATCCTGATCTACGTTGATCTTACCCGTGAATTTAAACTCAGAGCTAACTTTGAGGGGCTCGCCCTCCACTTTTATGGCCTCTTCAGGGCAGAGGGCCGCGCACAGGCCGCAGTAATCGCAAAGATCCTCATCCACCAGGAGCTGATCGAAGGGCTTCAGATCCCTGGGATCGATCTTCTCTTTATCCAGCAGCAAAAATGCCTTGCAGAACCTGGCGCACCTGCCGCAGAGGTTGCACTTCTCCTGGTCAACGACGATGCTGCCTTTGATGCATTTTCTCAAAGGCCCAAGGCCCTCGCGGGTCTTGTTGAAGGAAACTTTGATGGCCTTGGTAGGGCAGGTGGACTCGCACAGGGCGCAGGGAAGGCACTTCTCGTTGGGGACTGCCTCGGAGATTAGCTTAGGGTATCTCTCCAGCTTCCTGAAGTCCACAACCTGTTCTGTCCCTTGATCTGTCACCTCGTCGGTCACGCCTCCGCTGCCACCTCCGCCTCGGGTTTCTTGGTCTCCTTCATGGTCATCTTGAAGGCTCCCGTGGGGCAGAAGTTGACGCACATGCCGCAGAAGGCGCAAGCATCCAGATCTATGAGCACGGGAGGTGCATCCAAGCCTGTGGCGATCTCCTTCAAAGGTCCTTCCTGTAGGGCCTTCTTGGGGCAGAGGGCAACGCATATGGAGCAGCCCTTGCACTTCTTGTAATCGTAATCCAGGACCTTCTCGAACTCGGGGGTCCTCTGGATGCACCTCACCAGAGATCCCTCGGCGGTCATGTCCTTCTGCACTTCCATGACCATCAGGCCGTCGCCTCCTTAGCACCACCCTTCTTCTTAAGCTCTGTTCCTATAGGCCCCATGGACTTGAGCTCTTCCACGAACTGCTTTAGCTCTTTGGCAAAGATCTCCCCTTCGCTAGCGGCGCACCATATGATCTTCACCCTGCCTGAGTTCACGCCCAGCTTCTCAAGGATGCCCTTGAGCACCTGTACCCTTTGGAGGGCCTGGTAGTTGCCCTTGACATAGTGGCACTCGCCTATGCGGCAGCCGGCTATGAGGACTCCGTCAGCCCCTCGCCTCAAGGCCTCCAGGACGAAGCTCGGGTCCACGCGGCCAGCGCACATGACCCTTATGTTCCTGGAGTTGGTGGGATACTGGATCCTGGAGGTCCCTGCCAGGTCTGCGGCGCCGTAGCTGCACCAGTTGCAGAGGAAGGCTACAATCATGGGATAGACGCTCTTTTCCTCGGTGGCCGCCCTCACCTGGGCTATGATCTGCTCGTCGGAGAAGAGCCTCATCTTTATGGCATCGGCGGGGCAGGCGGCGGCGCAGGAGCCGCAGCCCTTGCAGGCGGCCTCATCCACGTAGGCCGGGCTCTTGACGGCTATGGCCCTGCCGGGGCAGACATCAACGCAAAGCTTGCACTGGGTACAGACATCTCTATCAACGTAAGCGGTGGTTGGGTTCAGTTTCAGCTCTCCTTTGCTCAGGAGCTTCAAGGCCTTGGCAGCTGCAGCGCTTCCCTGGGCAATGGATGCCTGGATCTCTTTTGGACCCGAAGCGCAGCCTGCAATGAAGACGCCATCTATGTGGGCCTCCACCGGCCTCATCTTGGGGTGGGCGATCTCAAAGAACCTGTCCGTCCTCCTGCCCAGGCCCAGGAGGTTTCCTATAGTGGTCGCCGACTGATCGGGCTCCAGGCCCACTGAGAGGACGGCCATATCGTATCTGATCCTTCGGACCTCGCCAGTGGCGGTATCCTCGTACACCACATAGATATCGTCGTCCTCCTGGTCTATCCTGGAGACCCTGGCCCTGACGAAGTTGATGCCGAGCTTCTGAGCCCTTACGTAGAACTCCTCATATCCCTCGCCGCAGGCCCTGATATCTATGTAATAGATGGTAATTTCAGTATCGGGGTCTCTCTCCTTGACCAGCTGGGCGTTCTTTAAGGAAGCCATGCAGCAGATCCTGGAGCAGTACATGTTGCCGACCGTGGCGTCCCTGGAGCCCACGCATTGGAGGAAGGCTATGGACTTGGTTATCTGGCCTGTGGAGGGCCTTACGACCTCTCCCCTGGTGGGGCCTGCTGCATTGAGCATCCTCTCCAGCTGGAGGCTGGTTATGACGTCTCTGTACCTGCTAAAGCCGTACTCCTCTTTCCTGGTGGCGTCGAAGGGCTGCCATCCCGTGGCCACGATAATGGCTCCCACGGTGAAGTTGAATTCCTGGGGCTTCTGTTCGAAGCTGACCGCCTTGGCAGGGCAGGCCTCGACACACCTGACGCAGCCTATGCAGGCTTTGGGGTCCACGCAGGCCGAGAGAGGCACGGCCTGGGGGTAGGGCACGTAGATGGCTTTTCTCTTCCCGATTCCAAAATCGTACTCGTTGGGAACTTCTACGGGGCAGACCCCAGCGCACTCATTGATGCAGCCCTTGCAGAGCTTCTCATCTACGAACCTGGCCTTCCTTATGCCAGAGACCTTGAAGTTGCCCACAGAGCCCTCTATGTTTGTGATTTCGGAGTAGGTCATGAGGGTTATGTTGGGATGGTTGAATACCTCCGACATTTTTGGAGCTAAAACGCAGATGGAGCAGTCATTGGTGGGGAAGACATCGGTCAGGAGGGCCATGTATCCTCCTATGGTTTCCCTCCTCTCCACCAGGTAAACGTGAAGGCCAGCATCGGCCAGGTCCAGGGATGCGGCGATCCCCGCTACGCCTCCGCCTATCACCAGGACGTCCTTGTTCACAGGTATGGACTCGCTCTCCAGGGGTTGGAGGAGGCCAGCCTTGGCCACGGCCATGCGTATTAGGTCCTTGGCCTTCTGGGTGGCCAGGGCCGGCTGGTCCATATGAACCCAGGAACACTGCTCCCTGATATTGGCCATCTCCAGCATGTAGGGGTTGAGGCCAGCCTTGGCTATGGCTCTTCTGAAGGTGGGCTCGTGAAGCCTGGGAGAGCAGGCTGCGACCACCACTCTATCGAGCTTATACTCTGCTATATCCTTCTGTATCTGCTCTTGTCCCACGTCAGAGCAGCAGAACTGAAGGTCCCTGGCCACGGCTACGTCGGGGAGCTTCTCTGCAAAGGACTGGAGGTCCTTCACATCCAGGATGCTGGCGATGTTCAAGCCGCAGTGACAGACATATACGCCTATGGGCATGAGACTCCTTTCGCTTATGGCTGCTTTGATAACTTAAACCTATGCAATTTGAAGCGCACGGCAGGTGGCAAGTTTTACTAACTTTAAGTTAGTGTCAATGCTTATAAATCCTCTGTCGTTACGTATTATTTGAGTTTCTAGATCCCTTTAAAATGTGGTGATCTTGATTAGGACGTTGGAAGGAGAAACGGCGGAAGAAACTTAATTAGCTTCTGGATACAGATTTAATGTTATAAGAATGAAGAGGAGGTCGTGAGCGTTCAGTTGGGCCGCGCTTTTACTCAGATGGGGATCGTGGAGAACTGCCAGTTCAGTTGCCTTCAGTGGGAAGCTTTTCAGGTGAGCTTTCCAGAGCCCTTTCATGGCGACGACTTTAGGGTAGCCATAACAGCTAGCATCTTTGGTGAGAGCCTTGGGGATCTCAGGCCATCCCTGGGCATCGCTCAGAAGGTCTCATCGAAGGGCTTTACCCTGGCAGAGAGGAATCCATGCTGTGCCGGATGCTCCCTGGACTTCGACTGGATGGCGGTGGCCGAAGGGCAAAAACCCGGGCAGAAATCCGGAGAATCGGCGGATTTAAACTTGAGGCTTGGAGTACTCCAGCCGAGGCGCTTCCAGCCCGACTGCACCCAGGGAGAATGGCAGTTCTGGAACGGCATCAGGTTCAGCTCTCCTTTGGACGACGGCAGTCCGGTGGTGATGCTTACACCAAGCGATACCGAAGTGGGAGGCAGAAATGCAGGACGCATTGGCACCGTTCACATGCCTGAAGCTTATGGGTTCAACCTGGCCGCCCACAACTCAGGTTGCCAGGAGGGCGATTGCGCCTTTTACTATGTGGCTGGGTCTAAGATTCGAAAGCATCAACCGCATAGCGAAAAGAATTGCCTTTGGGTAAATTCCGGAGACGTCGAGGCCGTGGATCTCATGCCTGATTGTGAGGAAAGTGGGGAAAGGTCAATGGGAATGACCTTCCACAGGCCTTTTTCCATGCCTCCGGCAGTTCTAGTAGCGACCAATGACAGGGGAGTAAGGGGCCATAATGCTGCAGCTTTGGGAATAGCTCAAAAGGTCACAACCAAGGGCTTCACCTTATTGGCCCGCAATACCGAGAGCGTCCATGTCCAGGCTGGATTTTATTGGATCGCCATTGGATGCGCCAGAGGATTTAAGTGATTGAGTAGCTGGGCGACTGGGTAGTTGGCTAGTGAAATCGTAGGGTTATGGATGGCAGGTGATGGAATGGTAGCTGTGATCAAAAAGGACGAGGGGCTGAGAAATAAGCTAGGGGTCTTCAGGGATAGAACCGCTGCGGGGGAATATCTGGCTGAGGCCCTGGGGGAGTACAGGGATAGAGATGCCGTGGTGCTTGCCATTCCGTCAGGAGGAATTCCCGTGGGCATTGCCATCTCCTCCTACCTCGGCATCCCCTTCGACATGCTCATCGTAAGAAAGGTCAATATACCCGGAAACACCGAGGCCGGCTTTGGGGCCGTCACCCTGAGAGGAGACGTCGTCCTAAACGAGCCCATGGTCGCGAGCCTAGGGCTCTCCAGGGATGAGATAAAGGAGCTGTCAGAGCAGGTGATGGAGGAGCTGAAGACCAGGAACCAGGTCTTCAGGCAGGGCCGGATGTGGCCGGATCTAAAGGGAATGATGGTAATCATCGTGGATGATGGACTCGCCTCTGGCTTCACCATGCTTGCCGCCGTCAGGATGGTGAAGCGGCAGGAACCGGCAAAGATTGTGGTGGCGGTTCCCACGGCGTCCATCGATACTATTCGGAGGGTTGCTCAGGAGGTGGATGAGATCGTCTGCCCCAACATCAGAACGGGCCCATACTTTGCCGTAGCCGATGCCTATCAGAACTGGTACGATCTGACCAGGGAGGAGGTGGTGGAGATGCTCAGGCATAACCACCTCATCGCTTGAAATGGATCTGACAACGATCTTTTTTTTTTAAAAACGATATGGCTATTAAGCTTGACTAAGTACCTGGCGGGCTTGTAGCTCGGGCGGGGCTATTTTCGCAATCTTCCTTTCAATAAATGCCCGCCCAGAGCTATCCTTATAGGATGGTAAGATATAACATTCTCAGGCATATTAGATTAGCGGCAGGAGGACTATAGGGGCGATTAGGTCTCCTGGAGCAGGTGGAGGAGAATGGACCTTAAAAAGCTATACCAATATGTACCATACATCTATCAGTGCGACCGGTGTGGACAAAGGTTCCCTGTATGGATGGCCTCTGATAGCGATTGGAAGAAATGTATTATGGCGATGGGTATGGGGTGGGATACCACAAAGACGTTTTGCAAGCCCTGCTATGAGGACTTTAATCCCAATCCCAGATATTTAACTTTTGAAGAGTATATCGTCGTGTTCCACAGCGATAGCTCTAAGGAAACTATAGAGGCGATAAAGGATATATGGGATCTACCTCACCAGCACACCGAAGAAAAGCGGCAAGAAAATCTAAAATTTAAATATGGCAGATCTCTCACCGAAGAAGAATTACAGGAAATGCTGATATCTTGGGAAGCGGTCAATGAGAAGCGGCGACAATTTAGGCGCTAACTCTTTTTTTGTTCTCTTTGATTTATGAAATGGGGTTGGATAATTTAAAGATAATCTGGCCAATTACAGATAACTTAGAAGAATACCGATAGCCTAAAAGGGCGCCTATGGAAAAAGTGACCTTTATCCCCATAGGCATGGTGATCAACGCTTTCGACGATCCCGCCGATCCCAAGACCATGAGGAACTCCACGTCCACCTTAGCCTTAGACCACAAATATGCTGGAGCCCTGGAAGGCCTGGAAAAGTTCAGCCGCCTCCAGGTGATATATTATTTCGATAGATCTCCAGGATTCGCGGAGAAGGTTCACCCCATGGGCGATCCATCCATACCCATGAGGGGGGTCCTGGCCACCAGGAGCCCTTGCAGGCCCAATCCCATAGCTCTCACCCTGGTTAAGATGATCTCGGTAAAAGGGAGCTATGTGGAGGTCACGGGACTGGATGCCCTGAATGGAACTCCTATCCTGGATATCAAGCCTTACGAGGAGCACTTCGATGCTCCCGTGGGGCTGGAGCGGGAGCGCGACCCCTCCTATGAGCCTCGGGATGGCGGCAGCAAAATGTAGGGTACATAGTATAACCCTTTTATAATTTGTTTTGATCACTCTGCGAGGGCTTTGGGTCCCATAAGAGCCGCCTTAAAGTTCACCTTGGTAATGGCGCTCCTAAAGACCAGGCTCAGCTCACCTGTATCCTTCGGCTCTACGGGCTCTATCAAAAGCTCATAAGAATTGAAACCCTTCAGCTTTCCCCTGACCTCCTGTCCCGTCGTCAAGTAAATGGTGATCTCCTGGTTGAGTAACTTGGGCAGAAAATAGGGTCCTCGATCTCCAGTGCGCTTGGATTTCTCTGGTTGGCTTCTCTGGCTGGCCTGCTGGCCCGGGCTTGGCTTGGCCTGGTAGCCGGGTCTGCCGCCCCTTCGGCGATCGTAGTTGTCTGGCGTTATGTCTTATCCCCTCCATCCTTGGAACTATTCTTGAAACTATTAAGGGATTTATCTTTTTATCTCTTTTTCATCTCTTGGAAGATGAGGGTTTTCATCTCTGTCTCTTGTCCCAGCCAATTTTTCCACCTTCTATCCTCTTTCTGAGAACGGGGCTACCCGTCTCCTTGTTATCTTCGCCCTTCCATCTTTAGTTAGATGGGCGTAGCCACGTAGATGTTGTGCTTGGCGCTGACGATCTTTACCTTGACCAGGCCACTATCCACAGGGCAGTCCATAACTGAGACTACCCGATCCCTTCCAACGCCTAGCTTTTCGCCTTTAACCCATCCTGGTCCTCGAATTTCCACCCGAGCCTTTTCGTTCTGCTTAAAGGCCATGGGAAGCATCTGTCTCTTCTCTATGCCGAAATCCTTGGGTGTGAGGATGAGCTTCACCGAAAACTCCTTCTCCCACACATTGATGTGCTGGTTATAGAACTTCCACCAGTTGAGAACCTTAACCCCTTTGGGAGATCGGCCGAGTCTATACCGCTCGAACTTCTGTATCCCCAAAGGCGGCCATTTCTTTCCGGCGCCAACTTCCAGGGCGAACTTTATGAGCTTGGGAATCTCCTCATCGTTGATCCCCGGCATGTAGACCGGAGCTATCAGGAGGTCTATCTTGCTCTCCGCGATGGCCCTTGCCACCTTTTCAATCCTCCCGATATCATACCAGGAGATCCCTGCCAGCTGTCTGGCCAGATCGGAGGAGAGGGCTTGCATGGAAAGATTTATCCTATCCAGACCTGCTTCCTCAAGAGCTTTGACCTCCGACTCATCCAGGAGGGTGCCATTGGTCTGCATGGATACGACGGTTACTTCCTTCAGGCCTTTGAGCTCCATTACCAGATCGACAATTTGGGGGTAGATCATGGGCTCCCCTGGGGAGTCGATGTGGCATTCAACCCCAGGGCCCTTGAAATGGGCGATCTCCCTGATCCAGTCCATGAGGTAATCCAGCTCCACATCGTAATCGGTGGTGCGGGTGCGGGAGCAGGGACCGGCGTCCACCGAGCAGAAGGGGCAGTTCAAGTTGCAGCTGGAGCTGGGCCTTACCTGGATGAGGTTGGTTCCCCTATCTATGACTCCGAAGTAGAGACATCCCACCAGGGGGATGCCCGATTCCTGGGTGACGTGAAATAGGGCCATTTTACACCTGGATCTTTGGGCTTTCGGGTATATCGAGTTTTGCGCCTACAGAGCTTGAGGCGAGCTGCTGAAAAGTAGAATGGAAAAGCAAGAGGCATCCCAAGCTTGTGAGCCCTGCTCCTTGATCACGGCGGAAGGCAAACGCTACAGGGCTTATAGCAGTGGAATACGGCATCTTTAGGGCTTGAAAACCACACCTGGTTTTCTTGGTGGATTTTCAAAGCCCATTCACATTTAGGATAATGGTATATGCTCGATCCTATCGAGACGGCGAAAGCTTTGCCTTCAGAAAAATCTGCTGTTAATGTGTCTGCAGTAGATGTGTTTTCAAAGGCCTCATGATCTTTGGATCTCTCCTTAACATCCACCTGCTGAGGGATGTATCCTCTCCACCATTCAGCTGGGTTGAACTCGTTATTATAGAAGTTTATAGAAGTCCCGGAGGGAGACGTGGCCGCTTTCCAGAAGCATCCTATTGAAGTTCATATCCCTATCTTATGGAGCCGTCGGGCTTGGAGAGGTACAGGATGTAGACATAGCAGCCGTATTTATCTTTGACCCATTTATCATCCACATCTAGGTAGACTAGCCTTCCAATGAGCCATTTTTCAGTATAGGCCTTGGCTATCTAGGCACTTTGAGGTGTTGATCTTCTGACAATCGACACCAGCAAATGGGATCTCTCCAAAACTCTGGGCGGTGATAGTATCGCAGTCTGCTACCGCTGTTACAATGCCCTTGGCTTCTTCCAGTATAGCGGAGGATGGGTTTATGGTTATTGTATATAGAACCAACATTAGAAGGGCAGAAGGTAAGAGAACGGCAGTTAAATATAACCTTCTTCCCTCCAAAAGAAAACCTCCCTTTAAATTTATGGTGGTTGGAGGGATTAAGGCTTTTGATTTGTGTATTTGCCCTTAGAGGGAGCATCTGCTGTTCCGAGAGTGTCGGTTTCTGATCTTGGGCGGTCGGTGTTGATCGACCGGTCCCGCCACTCATCAATGACCTGTAGGACCGTCTCTCCATGATCTTTTTGATGAAGTAGTCTCGTAAGTCCAGTTTTTTCCAGTGTCTCAGCCATAAGAGCTGATGCCCGTGCTACTTTCATGTCTATTCCTCTCTTCTTCAGAATATCGTGTAGATGACGAATCATACCAGCTGCGCTGATATCCATGAAGGGTGACGATTCAAGATTAATAACCAGCAGCTTTATGGGTCGAGGGCTGCTCGTCAGACAATGGAGAATATCTGCTTGAATATTGTCGGCATTGAAGAACAGCAAATTTGGTTCGATCTTGAATACCATTGTATTGTCAATCTGCCAGTTCTCTGGATGGCCCTCAATCTACACGAACTCGTCAGATCCAGGAACTTCTCCCAGGATGGCAGTGTGGGGGTGATATAACTTCCTCACTAGCCCAGAGGTGGATAGAACAATCCAAATGAATATAGCAGGTAGCAATCCCAAGAGGGTAACGCTGAAGATGACAGTCATAGCGATTGCGAACTCTGGTCTGCTGATGTACAGTGTTCGTTTGAACCCGCTGATATTTACAAGGCTTGCGACCGCAACTAAGATGATGGCAGCGAGAACGATATGGGTAGGATTTGATAAAAGGCTGGTGAAGAAGATAACAACGATCACGACGACTAATCCGGTGATGCCTCCAGCAAGCTGGGTCCTGGCACCGAGCTCGTTATTGACCGATGATCTCGAATAGTCACCTCCAACCACGAAACCATGGACGAGGCTGTTGGCTAAATTGCTAAGGCCAATCAATAGCATCCCTTGCTCCTCATCGACATCGTAATCGTCCTCGTGTAACAGTACCTTCACAATTCCCATCTGTTCAACGTACGCACGCAGGAAGCTATCCGTCGGCGAGGGCAAAGAGGTTGGTAAGGCCGCCTGATGGAATGATTGGGATTCCGACTGGGGGAAGTCCTGAGGGCACGTAACCCACCACGACAATGCCCCTTTCCTTGAGGCCTGTGAAAGACATGAACAAGATCGAGTCAACGACTACAACCAATGTCCAAGGGATTCTGGGATACTTACGCCTCACCAGTATTAAAATCACGATGGCAACAAGACCGAGAGCTAGACTTGCCAGATTGGTCTGATGAATGTGAGAGATCAGGCTCAATATCCTCTCTGTAAACCCGCCGCCCCCGCCTGAAATTCCAAGCAGTGTGGCCATCTGGCTGGAGGCGATGTAGACAGCAGCACCCGCAGTGAAGCCGGTAAGAACCGTGCTGGAGATAAGCTTCGAGGGAAAGCCGAATCGAAACAGATAGGCTGCAATGGTGATGAGGCCTACTAAAAGACCCGTGAACGTTGCAACAGTCGAGTATTGATATGGACTTAAAGCGAGACTTGAGGGCCCGACTGCCATCAGAATAGAGAGAGACGAGGTCGGTCCCACGGACAGTTGTCTGGAGATCCTGGTTAAGATATAGATGAAAGCAGCTATCATGGTAGCGTAGAGCCCCATCTCCGGACTTAGCCTGGCTAGAGAGGCATATGACAGGTCTCTGGGTATGGTAAAGGCTGCCAGGGTAAGGCCAGACGTGAGGTCCATTTTCCATCCATTTACTATTGTAAGAGCGCGATCAGCTGAGGATCGGAAGGGCGGAGCGGAACTTAGCGCGTAAAGTCCCTATGGGCGCAGACTCGCTTGCTCTTGCCATTAATATAATGCTCTTCCGTAAGTTATTTGTAATCTCCTCTAAACCTGCTCGGCTGGGCTGATCGAGATACCCCTGAGAAGAATGACTCAGACGCGTGATCGTGGGCGCAATGGCCTTTTATGGTGTCATCGGTGATGAAAATCTGGATATAGCTGAGTTAGGGGGTGCAGCATCGCATCCTAGGATCTCAGATCAGTTACGAGAAATTCGCTCGATTGCGATGAAGCCGGGCTTAATTACGCCGAAGTACGCATCTTTATCTTCAGAGAATCACAGTGTGGTTATTGATAACCATTATGGCTTTTGGTTATATCTCAACCTTCTGCTCCATCACCTTCATCAGAGAATAAAGGGTTTCGTTAACGGGCACCTCCACGGAGTGCTTTTTGCCAAGGGCTACCACATAGCCGTTGATAGAATTTATCTCTGTCTTCCTCCCCTTTAAAACGTCCTGGAGCATGCTGGAGGTGT
>CAZKWM010000005.1:0-25647 GCA_964556405.1 uncultured Methanotrichaceae archaeon
CTAGGTACCTTCCTGTTAGCGCTGATCATAGTAATCGCCATATATTCTTCAGTTCACCTTCTGTCGACCAAAAATAGCAGCCTGCCCGGGGCAGAGGCTCAGGCGGAAAAGGTACCATGTGGCTCCGAAGTTTTAAAGATCGCATCGATCGAGCCGTCCCTAGAACCCCAGGCCCAGGATGGAAATCTGTCTCAGGCCTTTTTCGGAAGTGGAGGTGGTGGATATATATCGAGCCAGGCTGTAGATAATAACCAGAAAGATAATACTAAAGCCAGCAATAATAAGAAAGAAAATAATGATAAAAACAGCGATGACAGCACTTTAGATCGCTCGCCCAAGAT
The DNA here is from genome assembly GCA_964556405.1 of uncultured Methanotrichaceae archaeon. GTDB lineage: Archaea > Halobacteriota > Methanosarcinia > Methanotrichales > Methanotrichaceae > UBA114. Next base: position 342 of record CAZKWM010000005.1, read on the forward strand.
AGCTCCCGGCTTGGAGCTGATCCTAGAGGCCAGTAAGACCGAAGGCTACGAGGCAGATCCCATCTACTACAGGTGCACGGCCATAAATAGGGATCAGAAGATCTACTATGGCCTGGTACTGACCTGTCGGGGAAAGATCGTCACCACCAGCTTCCTGGAGCCCGGTAAGGAGTTCCACCTGGACGACAACTTCACCCTCCAAGAGAGCACTACCCTCAGCGCCAACGTTAGAGGCAATGACTCCAGTGCCAGGACCTGGTTCAATAACATGACCTTGAAGATATGGAAGATTAATCCTGAGCTCAAGGTAAAGGTCCTGGCCTTCCCTGAGAAGATCCACCGGGGGAACAGCACCTCCTTGGTGGTCCATGTCGAGAACGGCGGCAGCGCAGAGCTGACTGATGTCACAGCCTTGGACTTCCTGGGAAGCATGGGGAGAATCCCCCGTCTGGGACCTGGAGAGTCCGGAACCCTGCAGAGGGACTTCCCCCTTGAGGAGACCCTCAACCAATCCGTCCAGGTCACGGCCAAAGATGGGAAAGGTCAGACCGTTTATGCCTCAGACTCGATCTCAGTCACAGTCCTCAAGTCCAGCTTGAACCTGACCGTAGAGCCGTCCCAGGCCATCGTGTATCCCGGCCAGCCTGCTAAGGTCGCCTGGATCCTCACCAACGACGGCGAAGAGCCTCTGAGGAATGTTACCCTCTCTGGCGGCTACAGGCTCAAGGTGATCCCTCCCGGAAAGACGATCAGGATGGAGGCTATCTACACCCAGGAGACGAACTCCGATGTACAGGTCATCGCCGAGGGCTACGATGCTGGCAACTATCCTCTCAGGGCCAGCTGTAGCCTTCTCATAAAATCCATATCACCAGGGATTTCACTTAAAGCCACTCCCATCGAGGTCGAGGCCTGCAAGGATGAAAACATCAATGTGACCTGCCTGGTGAGCAACACCGGCAACGATATGCTCTCGGCGGTTGCCCTTTACCTCAACGGCACGACCGTGGCAAGCCTAGGCACCCTCTCTCCAGGGGACTTCAAGATTGTAAACCCATCTCTTCCAGTATCATCCAACTGCACTTTCTACTTCAAGGCCCAGGGAAGGGACACCGCCGGCCAGATTTGGTCCGATGCCTCCGATGTGACTGCCAAGGTAATCACCACGGCCCTCAGGGCATCGGCCACAGCCAGCCCATCACAGGTCAGGCGGGGAGAGCCCTCCAGGCTGACCTGCAGGGTGACAAATCCGGGCAACATTCCCCTTTATGGCGTCTTCGTCCTGAGCAAGGCCTTTGGCCCCCTTGGATCCATAGACTACCTACCTCCCAAGGACAGCAGATCGGTATCCTTGGAGCAGAAGATCACGGGCCCAGTCAGCGATACGATAGACGTGGAGGGCTTCACCCAGGATAAGAAGCTGGTCAAGGATAGCTGCCAGCTGATGGTAGAGATAGCAAGAGAATCAGGATTCAGGGAGGAGGCCGACCTCCAAAACTTGGTGGCTCTATTTGATGGAAGCAGCACGCTGACAGATGGGGCCGCTGGGAATAAGGCAACTCAGGATGGCAATGCCAATGCCACCATAATACCCGAAGATAGTATCATTGTGAATGCCCGCGTCGGCTCAACTATCAACACTATAGAAGCCTCTGAGGCCTACGGCATAGAGCCCGATGCCATGGGTGATTACAAAGATCAAACATCTGATGCTAATTCATCAGGTACCAACTACTCTAAAGAAACGCTCACCACCTGCGAGAGTGCTACCGTCCTGGCTCAGGGAAAGAAGACAGCAAGCGGCCTTGGAGGCATTCTGAAGTACATAGAAAAGATGCTTCAGCAGCTGGGTTATGGCGCCGAGAGATTATCCAGATCCAAGGCAGTCTCAGAGGCTTCTGCCTCCGATTCATCCCTGGAGGATTCATCTGCAGTAGCACCCATAGATGGATCCTACGCTGAACCTAACGGTGATGAAAGCTTCAATGGTGACAGTGGATCCCAGATCCCTCGGGCTGCTGCCGCTGCAGGACGTGACCAATCAAAGGAATATGAGCTCTCCATAGAGAGCGTCAAGGGCTCGGATCAGGGTGCCATCAAGATACTGAACGTTGGGGCTTCACCATCCCAGCCACCCGCAGGAAAGCCAGTAAAGGTCTTTGCCCACGTTAAGAGCGCCAAAGGCCTTAAGTCAGCCCACATGAAATGGGGTATCTCCGATGCCCCCCTGACCGAGAAAGACATATACGAGGTGGACAGGAGGCACAGTTTCACCCTGAATCGGGATTCGGGTGATGACAAGGACGGCTATTGGGGCTGCACCATACCCGGAAAGCCCGGAGGGACCTACATGGTGATATCAGTCACTCTGTCCGATGGCATCAAGACCGTCGAGGATGGGCCCTACCTTCTGCACTGGTCCACGGTCGCCTCCGGAGACTCAGATATCCACGCCAGTGCCATCCGTGGTAAATCCACCAAGATGTCCAGCACGGGAATGCTCTTCATAGAGTCCTCGGTGGTCAAAGGCGAAGGGGAAGTATCCATCAAGGACAGGGTCCAGGACAACGGCATTCGCTTCAAGGAGAAGATAAAGGCTCAGGGTTTCATCAACCTGGAATCCATAAGAACTCTGGACAAGAGCACCCCTGAGGCCTGTTTCGACGAGAAGAGGGATATGGTCTTTTCCGGAGGAAAGATCAAGGGCAGCAGGAGCTTTGAGTCTCCGCAGTTCCATGGAGGAATGGGGGCAAGCATTACGGAGAACTTCAATCTAACCCACGTAGACAACAGCGAGATGAACTCCATAAGATCAGGCGGCAGCTTCGACAACGCCATCAACTTCCGCACTGACCAGGCCTTCAATGGAACATGGAACATCAAGAGCCAGTACTCCAGGCTCTTCTCCAAGATCAAGGCGGACCAGCAGTACACAGGGTCCTTCCAGACGGAGAAGAATATCACCTTCCTTGATCAGGGGAATAAGATCGTAATACCTGAAGGTAGCCGTCCCTAAGAGCTATAAATCCAAATCTTTTTATATCCCTCTTTAATAATTCACTGTGATCAGGATGCCAAACGAATGTGGCATACCCCAGTTGTCCTAGTGGCTTCCTCCCTCCCACTAAATTTCCATCCTAGTAGTTATGGACCCCTAATCACTTGTAGCCTACGATCGAAAGCTGATCAGATGTAGGTACGGCATTCATCCCCTCCACCTCAGGAGTCTTCTGCCTGCTTTTCTGTAAATCCACATATGATTCTACGCACACCACTATGAATATAGAAATCTCTTTTAGATTGTATTTGAGCTAGTCTAATGCTTTTGGTTACGCTTCTGGGCGTAACGGGTGTGTTCAGTCACCGCACGGGCTACCCCTAACTCTTCTACAATGGAAAATTTCCGACAGCGTAGGACCTCATGTTGCTTAGGTTAATGTGGAGCCAATATATTTGAGCGCTGGATACTTATTAGCATAACATTGCCACGCCCCCTCATAAATTGGATATCGACGACATATGTCTCGGAAAAGCCGACAAAACAGGTAAAGAACGAAATATAGGGACTGCGTCAGGACCTTCCAGTCCTGACCGCATCTCTCCAGACCTTATCGTAGTTGTCTATGGCATCGATCTGAGCCCTGATATCTATCCTGTGCTGTATATCTGCGGCCCTCATGGTCTTCTCTATCGACTGCCTCATGCACTCCTGGGCCACATCCCTGTGGGTCTCAGCCTCGTTCCAGAGCTTCTCGGCCATATCAGGATTAATCGGCCTTGCTTCAATCGATTGGTTCCTCAGCTCATCACATCTTTGGAGGCCCAGTTCGTGCTCCTGCTTCATCCTGGCAGCCTCGGCCTTGAGCTCCTCGACCTCCCGAAGCAGATCATCCAGGCTTTTCTTTACCAAGCTATTATCCATATCTACGGAGAACATCGATCTTCAAGCCTCCAGCTCTGACAGAAACATCTGATGGAATCTCCTGTCTTCGGTAAGTTCCGGGTGGAACGCCAGGCACAGGACATTGCCCTGGCGTGCAGCCACGACCTTGTCTTCAATCCTGGCCAGGACCTGAACCGCCTTTCCGACGTCGGATATCACGGGGGCCCTTATGAAGACCGCTCGGTATGGCTTCTCAAATCCTTCCACCGCCAAATTGGCCTCAAAGGAGTCCTTCTGAGACCCAAAGGCATTCCTATCGACGGTGGTATTCATGATGCCCAGGGGCTTCACTCTAGAGTCGCCCTCTATGGTCGAGGAGACCAGCACCAGGCCCGCACAGGTGGCCAGGATGGGTTTTCCACTGGATGCAAAATCCTTGAGTTCCCCAATCATCCCGCCTTTCTCTAGCTGCTGGGAAATGGTGGTGCTCTCCCCTCCTGGTATGACCAGGCCGTTGCACTCCGGAATCTCGCCTGCTTTTCTTACCTCCACCACGATGCCCTTATCTCCCAGGGCTCGTCTCATGGCCACCACATGCTCAGAGACGTCGCCCTGGAGGGCTATAACTCCGATCTTGTACACTTACCAGCCCCTTGACTGAAGGATCTCGCCATCGGGTATGGTGCTGGCATCCAGGCCCTTCATAGCGGCTCCTAAGCCCTTGGAGACCCTGGCCAATACCTGGGGGTTGTCGTAGTTGTGGACCGCCTGGACGATGGCTATGGCCATAGCCCGTGGGTTCTCGGACTTAAAGATCCCTGAGCCCACAAAGACGCCGTCGGCCCCAAGCTGCATCATTAAAGCTGCATCGGCGGGTGTCGCAACGCCTCCGGCAGCGAAGTTGACCACAGGGAGCCTCTGCATCTTGGCACACTCGGCCACCAGTTCATAGTTAGCCCCGATATCTCTAGCAACCTTGGAGATCTCAACGTCATCCATGCCCTTGAGAGCCCTGATTTGGCCCTGGATCGCCCTCATGTGGAGAACGGCCTGACTCACGTCCCCTGTTCCTGCCTCGCCCTTGGTCCTAATCATCGCTGCTCCCTCGGCTATGCGCCTACAGGCCTCACCTAAATTCCTGGCACCACAGACGAAGGGTATGGTGAACTTGGTCTTTTCTATGTGGAACTTGTCTGCAGGGGTTAGGACCTCGGACTCGTCCACCATATCTACATCTAGGGCCTCCAGGATCTGAGCTTCCACAAAATGGCCGATCCTGGCCTTGGCCATGACTGGAATGGTCACGGCGTTTATGATCTCCTCGATGACGGCTGGGTCTGCCATCCTGGCTACGCCGCCCATCTTCCTTATATCGGCAGGGACTGCGTGGAGGGCCATGACCGCCACAGCCCCTGCTTCCTCGGCAATGGCCGCCTGCTCAGGAGTTGTGACGTCCATTATGACGCCACCTTTCTGCATCTTAGCGAAACCGCGCTTGAGCAGTTCCGTGCCGAACCTCAAGTTCTCGAGTTCCATGACCGCCTCAAACCTTACGTTAAAGGGCGATGTAGAGTGCCTGAAATAGATAAACTTTGCCCAGGAGGCAAAGGAAAAAAGAGAGCAGAAGGCCAAAAAAATGGGCCTTTTGAGATCCTACTCGTACAGGTAGATGTCCTTGTTACCGCTCCTGTTATCGGTCCATACTACTTTTTCCGTGCGAATTCTGGGCTCCGTCTGGTCCCCTGGGGCGTTGCATATGGCCGTCTCCTTGCCTGTCTCCATGTCGTAGGAGTAGATATCCCAGTTGCCGTTGCGCCTATCCTGCCAGACGATAACTCCGTTCTCCACGTCGGTATGGGTCTGATCGGCCAGGTTCTTGGTTATCCTCTTGGTCTTGGAGGTGAGGAGGTCGTAGGAGTAGATGTCCCAGTTGCCATCTCTGTCATCCTGCCAGACCACGGTGCTGCCATCGGTGGCCGGGTAGAGGTGGTCGCTGGAGTCATCGGTGATCTTCACCGGCTCCCTTCCTGGCATCCAGACGAAGATGTTCCAATTTCCGCTACCTCCTGTTACCGAATTGTCCTGGTACACTACCACGTCCTTGCCGGTCCTGACGTTCATGCCGCTCGGGGGTATGGCCGGGGCAGACTCGGTGCCAAAGAGCAGCTTCTTGTGAACCCTCCAGCCGAATGTCTTTATGGGCAGGTCCGGATAGGCCAGATAGGTATCGCTGATATAAGGCGCCGCAGGCTCTGATAGACCCCAGACCAACTCGGACCGGTTGTCTATGGATATGTCGAAGGTCCTTATGGCCCAGCTCTGCTTAAGGGGATCATGGGCCATCCAGGCTATGACCTCGCCGAAGATATCAGGGTACATGTTCTCGGCGGGCCCTGCCGCCAGGGGCACCTCCACCTCCTGGGCCAGGCTATAGACGTAGACATCAGGCCTTCCGGTCCTGTTGTCCATCCAGACGACGTAGTTATCACTTACAGATGGATGGCTCTGATCGCCGGGGGCCTTGCATATGGCGCTTATCAGTCCCGAGGCCACCGACTGGTACCTAGGCCTTCCATTGTTGAAGTTGAGCCAGACTAGCTTTTTGTCCATGCTGGGCTTGACGCCGCTGTCGCTGTCGGGGACGGCCTCATCCTTCCATGTGCTTATGTCCAGCCTGTGGATGGAGTGGCCCTTGGGCCCGTCGTCAACGTAGGCCATGTACTTGCCCGAGACCACGGGGCTCGACTGGATTCCGGGTCTGGTGTAGGTCTTGCCCCACTTTATGTCCCATTGGTAATAGGCGATGTCACCGGACTTTCTGTCCTCCCAGACGACGGTGTTGTCTGACACGTCCGGGTACACCTGATCCCCTTCGCCGGTGAGCTTGGTCTCATTGTTGTACTTCAGGTCGTAAGCGTAGATGTCCCAGTTGCCGTTCCTGTTGTCCTGCCAGACCACAAGGTCTCCGCTCACCACGGGGTACATCTGCTGTCCCTGGCCCTTGTGGATGGGCTTGGTTTTGTCGGACCTAAGGTTCCTGTGGTAGACATCCCAGTTGCCCGAAGAGTTGTCCTGCCAGACGACATCGTCATCGGAGATGGCGGCCCAGACCTGGTCCCCTTTGCCCGAGGCCACGGCGGTCTCGGCTCCGGTGGTCAGGTTTTTTACGTAGATGTCCGAGTCGCCATTCCTGTAATCGGACCAGACGATCCTATCTCCAGAGGCTCTGGGATAGAGCTGATCGGCATCGACCTTGGATATGGGCTTCTCGGCCCTGGAGAAGAAGTCGAAGCCGTAGATGTTCCAGTTGCCTCTTCTATTATCGCTCCAGACCATCAGAGATCCGTTGGTGCTCGGGTAGTCAGTGCTCAGAAGGAGCATGGGATCGGCCAGGATGTACCTCATCTTAATCTGGGAGTAGCCCTCGCTGTTGTCCATCCAGACCACCTTATCGGCGCTGAGCATCTTGGACGAGGCATGGGGCCTGACGGTGAAGGGATCGCCCTTGCCGTCGTTGGGGCTCTGCTGGAAGGGCAGGGTGGAGATGGGCACAGTTATGCCCTTGGTCAGGTCATAGAGGTAGATATCCGAGTCCCCTCCGCGCTCATCCAGCCAGGCCACGTAGTTGCCGTAAACGCAGGGCGATCCCTGGTTGGCTGCATCGGTAACCACTGCACTCTCCACCTTGGTGGTGAGATTGTAGGTGTAGATGTCCCAGTTCTTGTTCCTGCCATCGGACCAGACCACGTTGCCTCCTTGAATCCAAGGCTGGACCTGCCTGGCGGAGTTAGTACATACGGTTCCCTCCTCACCTGAGGTCAGGTTGTAGATGAAGATGTCCCACTTCTGTTTGTTCCTGTCATCGATCCACACTACGTTGTTCCCGCTTATTACTGGCGAGAGCTTGAGGGACTTGGCTGTAGTGATCTGTTTCGTAGAGCCGATGCTTATATCGTAGATGTAGACCTGATCACTGCCGGTGCTGTTTTCAATCCAAGATATGTGCTTATCGTCTATCATGGGATAGCGGTGGTCGAAAGAGTCAGAGGTTATCTGCTTAGTCTTTCCGGTGGTCAGGTCGTGGAGGAAGATGTTCAGGTAACCTTTAACTTTTTCAACCCAGATTATATTATTGCCCGAAATATCGGGGCTGCTGTGATCCGTGACATCGTCGGTTATGTTGGTCTGCTCTTCTGTGCTGGCATTGTAGAGGTAGACGTTGAAGTGGCCCATCCTGTCATCGGTCCAGACGATGTTGTCCCTGGAGATGGAGGGGTTGGTGTGGTTGTAAGGCCCAGAGGTTACCGTCACGTCGGCCAGGATCTTGAAATCGTACATCTGTACATCGGGGTCCGCCGGACCTGCCCTGTAATCGGTCCAGACCACACCCCTCTCGCCTATGGCTGGCTCCCTCTTGTAGGAGCCCAGAGCCACCTGGAAGTTATCGCCGTTCTTGATGTCGTAGAGCCAGATCTCGGTGGCGTTGCTCACGTAGGCCACGTAATCGCCGTAGACCGCAGGAGTCGTCTGGAGGCCGGGCCTGACCAAGGTGTTGAGATTGTTGGTGGAGAGGTCCATGATGGATATGTCAGAGATGCCGGTCCTGTTGTCCACCCAGGCCACTATGTTGCTCCTGACGGTCGGGAAGGACTGATCACCGGGGCCCTTGGCCACTGCTGATTCCTTGCCATTGCTTATGTCGTACATGTAGACATCCCAATCGCTGGACCTCTTGTCCATCCAGACTATCCTGTTGCCGTTGATCTTAGGGGAGACCTGCTCTGCCGTCCCTGAAGAGATCTTCTTCTCGGCCCTGGTGTCCAGATTGTATAGGTATATCTTGGTGCTACCGTCGCGATCATCGGCCCAGACCACGTTGTCACCGCTTATGTCCGGCTGAGTGTGGTTTCCTGGCCCCGTGACCACGGTGGTCTCGGTCCTGTTGATGGCGTCGTACAGGTAGACGTCGGCCTTGTCAGCTCTCATGTCCTGCCAGACGATCCTCTCTCCTGAGACCGCCGGATTGGTCTGGATGAAGGGGTTGATGCAGACCCAGCGCTCCATGCCGGTCTCCAGGTCGTACATGAATATATCGAAGTTGTCGCTTCTGTTGTCTGCCCAGGCCACCACGTGGCCGTCTATGGCGGGCAGCTCCTGCTCCGAGCCCACCTGAATGCTTATGGGGCGCTCCTTGCCCCACTGCGCCCCGCCGGCCGCTCCCAGGAGGACCAGCACCGCGAAGATCAAAGCGATATATTTAGACATCCTATCATCACTCTACTGGCTTAAGTTAGGTATTCCCTCTACCGATTATACCTCAAACCTACTTCTGGAGCAGATCTACAAACAAATATAAGGACTTATCGACATTTGCCGTGGCATACTGAGGGCTATTATCCTAAGCGTACTCTGAAGACCAAAAAACATAGCTAGTAGATTTATTTGAACCGGGAGAACTTGGCCCTGGCCACGTTCAGTTTACCCTCGAATCTGGCATCTCCAAAGGCGGCAGAGCCGCAGAACTCGGCCTTGCGAAAGTCGGAGGAGCCCAGAAAAGAGGCATTGTGGAAGCTCACGTCCTCGCAGAAGTGGACCATGACGAAGTCGGCATCAGCCCCGAAGGCCACTTCGGTGAAGTTGGCATCGCTCACAAAATCTGCCCTACTGAAGTCGGCGCCCTTGGAGAACCTGGCCCTCCAGAAGTTGGCGGGGCCCTCGAAGGCTGCCTCGGAGAAGATGGCGCGGCCGGAGAAGGACGCACTCCACAGGTCGGCGTTGTCCCGGAATCTGGAGGATATGAAGTCGGCATCACCGAAAAAGACGGCATCGGTGAAGTTGGCATTGCTGACAAAGGTTGCTCCCCAGAAGTTGGCATCCCCCGAGAACCTGGCCTCCCAGAAGTCTGCGCCTGCGGCAAAGGAGCTGTCCCAAAAGTCGACCTCGTGAAGGATGGTGCCTCTAAAGCTCACTGGGCTTAGAAAGGCGGTGTCGGCCATGTTTACAAGGCCTTTAACCTCGCAAGAGGTCACTTTCAGCCTGGAGGAGAGGGCCCGTCTCCCCTCCGGGCCCGGGGGAAGATCTATGCTGCTCAGGTCCAGGTCCCCTAGGATCACCGCGCGATCGGCCTCCACGGGCCTCCCCTTTTCCATCAACGCCAGAATCTCCCTGGCTTTAACCTCCGGGGCCGTGAGATCCACCAGGCAGGGCAGGGAAGTCACAGGATTTATAAGTTATCAGGAAGGTGCTCCTTGAAATCGTCCCTAGAGAGAAAAAGATTTATTTTAATCTTATAGATCCCAAACCTGGATCTTTCTGCTCAAATCGGCTATCTTGAGAGTCAAAAGAGCCGGGAAGGGCGCCTGCAGATCTGTGTCAGCAACATAACTATATAGCCCCAATGTCTACCCCATTTATACCCATTTACACCACAGGAGGAACGCTAGTTGATGGACTATCTCGCACTGGATGACGTCGTCCTCGACAACAAGCGGGTTCTGGTGAGGGTCGATTTCAACTCACCCATGGGCCCGAACAGCAACATTCTGGATGATAAGAGGATCAAGAGTCACCTCGACACCCTAAAAGCTCTGGAGGACTGCAGAGTAGTTCTCATGGCCCACCAGAGCAGGGCTGGGAAGAAGGACTTCACAACCATGGAGGCCCACGCCAAGCTGGCGTCGAAGCTTTTGCGAAGGGAAGTCGCCTACACCGATGGTATCTTCGGTTCCCAGGCCAGGGATGCCATAAAGTCCCTGGAGCCGGGAGAGGTTCTCCTACTGGAGAATACCAGGTTCTACTCCGAGGAGAACATCAACCGCGCATCCACGGACCACGCCAAGAGCCACATGGTAAAGAAGCTCGCCCCTCTTTTCGATCTATTCGTCAACGATGCCTTCGCCGTATCCCACAGGTCTCACCTCTCGGTGGTGGGATTCACCGAGGTTCTTCCCAGCGTTGCCGGTCTTCTCATGGATAAGGAGATCCGGGCCCTGGATAAAGGCCTCAAGGGCAATGAGCACCCCACCATCTTTGCCCTGGGCGGCGCCAAGGTAGACGACTCCATAAAGGTCGCCCAAAACGTCCTCAAGCGTGGTGGGGCAGACAAGGTCCTGACCACGGGAGTTGTGGCCACCGTCTTCTTGATGGCCGCAGGGATCGACGTTGGAGAGCCTAATAAGAAGTTCGTGGTCGACCAGGAGTACCTGGAGCAGGTCCCCATAGCCGCCAAGCTCCTTAAGGACTATCCAGACAAGATCGCCATGCCTGTGGACGTAGCCCTCAACCGCAGCGGCGAGAGAGTAGAAGTCCGCGTGGACAAGCTTCCAGCGAGTGGCACCATCGCAGACATCGGCCTAGAGACCATAATCAGCTACTGCAATGACCTGAGGGACGCCAAGGTCACGGTGCTCAACGGTCCGACAGGCATCTTCGAGCAAGAGAGTTTCAAGCAGGGAACTGTGGAGATCCTGAAGGCCATGACTGAGTCAGGCTATTCCATTGCCGGCGGCGGCCATACCATCGCAGCCATAGAGAAGTTAGGTCTTGAGCCTAAATTCTCCCACGTGAGCATCGGCGGCGGAGCCAGCATCACCTACCTCTCGGGAGAGTCACTGCCTGGAATTGAGGCCTTGAAGAAGGCCGCTGAGAAGTACAACAAGTCCTGAATTAGGCCCAAGGTTAAGCGCCAGTAAGGCGCTGGCCGGACCTTTTTTTGCACTCCAGAAGGAGGGCTTTCGGCTCTCCTTCTGCCTCCAGGGCAGCTGCTGCCCTGTGCCCTCCACCCTCGCCGCAGGCCTCTTTTGCCACAGAGCGCATGATTTCAGAGAGGTCTAATCCTGCCCTGACCGCCTCGCGGTTGGACCTTCCGCTAACCCTTGTGGTGCCGTTGTGTTTTCCCGCGGCGAATGCCACATCGGCTCCGATGTCCACCAGAGCCATGGCTGAGTAGCCCTCAAAGGCGTTGATCTCGGTGGTGGCGATGAGCCAGTCCCCCACCCTATCCACCTGAGCCCTGGTGGCGGCCTTGAGAACCGCGATCCTTTGGGAGATCCCCGAGGGCACTCTGGACAATATCTCCAGGGCTTGATCGTAGCCGGCCCCGGCCTCCAGCATCCCCGCCGCGGCCCGCAACGCGTCTGGACTCGCCCTCCTGAACCTGCCGGTATCCGAGATCGTCCCAACCAGGAGACCTCTGGCCATGTCCTCGGTCACTTTTACTTCAGAGTCGATGAGGATCTTCCATACGATCTCGGCGGTGGAGGTGGCGGACCTCTGGATGTAGAATTCTGCTCCTGAAAGAAGGTCCTTGTCCAGATGGTGGTCCACCACCGCGTACCTGCTCAGGGGGGGATTTCCGATCTGGAGGCCCACCGAGGCATCCACTATCACCACCAGGTCGTAGCCTTCCACAGGGGGGTTCATGATGACGTCCGCGCCAAGGGCGGAGACCAGGGACCTTCCTGCCCTGCTCAGGTCCTCAACAGCCCCCAGGTCTCCGCCGAAGGCCTTCTGCAAGGCATAGCCGCTCCCAAGGGCATCGGGATCGGCGTTCCTGTGACAGAGATAGAGGGTTTTGTCAAATCTCCTGATAGAGTCCTTGAACTCAGACTCGCGAATTCGCATGATCCGAGAGCGGGCCCCGGAGTAGAAATAGGTTGGCAGGAGGGATCCGAACGTCAACTAGAAATTGGAACTCTTATCAATTTAATATATTGTAGTCTTACCTGAGGTAGTCTAATTCAAAGTCTAGGGGTGTTCTATTGGAGACTGAAGCTGATATCAAAGCCGAGATGGACCTGGAGAAAAAGAGGCAGGCTCTGGTGGACTTCCTTCACCTGGACCGGAAGGCCATAATGCCCTGCACGGTGAGGGTTAACGACCTTAACACCTTTCAGGTGGAGAGGAAGATCTACCTGGTGGGCAGGGAGGTGGAGGTCAACAGAGGCGTCCGCGGGTACTTTGAGAACAACCTGGGGGAGCTGGACTCCGCCTTCATAAACTACAGGGGCAAACCCTGAGCGACGTGGACGCCAACATGGTCCAAAGGCTCTGTGAGATCCTATATGAACCGGCAGAGACGGAGGTATTAAAACCAGGCCCTTCTGGGAATCGTGCGCAGGTGTGGGGACCTAGAGAGCATCCTGGAAGCTGCTGTCGCCGACGTGAACCGGAGCGATCTCCTCTCAGAAGATGGAAAAGAAATTCCCTTCGGAGACTTCCTGATATACAGGTTCAAAGAGGGCCAGTGCTCTGATTTCGAACACTGATTTGTAAAAAAATAAGGATGGTCCAAGGGCTTGCACACCCATTGGGCATCCTGGAGAGAGATTCACTCATGGTTAGTTACAATCGTGATGTTGTTGCTGGCCGCAGCGTTGCCGTAGGCGAAGGTCTTTCTGTCGCCGAGCCTTATCTGCTCGATGTTCACCTGAGGAGCGCACTCTCTGCACAGGGTGGTGGGGGAGACGTTGCAGCAGATGCTCGGCCCAGACATCTGGTTCTTCTTTATCTCCATGTTATTCTCAGCCTTGGCCTGGTGGCCGAAGATGTTGTGATCTCAGTAGTTGTCAAAAGCAGTGGCTACGTCGTTACCTATGGAGACTGAGTCGAAGTTGTTGGGCTGGCCTAGGGAGAAGCTGCATCCTCCAGAACAGCTTTTGAAGATGCCTCCGCTCAAGATATCCACATTGGATGCGCCCATCATAGCGCCACTGATGCCAAGAGTCGGCACTGTGAAGCTGGCCAGAACTAGCACGACAATTATGCATAGTTTTTTAATAATTTTACTCTCTATATTACACACTCATTCCCTTGTCCGTTCTAGCGATCTTAATATCTAACTTTAGACAGTAATAAATGATATGCTACTTAAATATTTTTGCATGAAGTATGGGGGCTGGATGGCGGCGGACGTAAGACCGCAGATGGCTGAAGATAGAATATGGGGTTATATTCCGGATGGTATAAGATGTCTATCATCGATCAGTGCGTGGATTCCACATGGATCGCATGTCCGAGGCGGTGTTCGCGAGGTTTTTAAGGAGAGCGCTCTAGCTCAATCCTGAGCGCCGATGCCACAGCTCCGGATGATGGCCTAAAGGAGATGTTAATGAAAAAAGTGGGGTTTTTCCCAGGGCCGAGATCCTCCTAGGGATACTTATGCAGGCCCCTTTAAGCCTTATAGATGTCGGAAATGCAATACCTTTAATAGTAATCATGCTAAAATATTAAATTAGACCCATCTGGCGCAGGCGTTTCCATTCTCCGATTGATTTCTGCCTGATGTCTAGGAGGCTTTCTAGGGATGAAAGTCTCAGTGAGTTTGTAAGCTGGCTCCAGTATAAGGGCCAGGACCTTCCGCTCTTCAGCGATAAGCTGAGGGATGATGTTGCCAAGACCGTGGAGACAGGGTACGATAATGCCAGACCCGATATCCTCTCCAGGAAAGACCTGGATGACAGGGAGGTGCCGGGGATGACGGTCGTCCTTCAAAAGCTCCAGTACTTGAAGATCAAGCCCCAGAGATAGGGAGCTATCTGGTGCGAAGGATGGATACCATTACCAGGTCATGCACAGAATGCGACGAGTGCATGGATAATCTGCGCTGAAAACACCCCTGAATTGTTCTTTATTCGTCCAGGCTTGGACCTGCCTGCCAGCTGTTGGAGCCCAGCCTGCAGTTGTTATCGGTGTCCTGGCTGTCGAAGACCACCATGTCGAAGAGGATGGTCTGGTCGTCAGCCTCGGCCAGGACCCCATACTCCTTCTCCACCTTCTCCAAGATCTCGTCGTTCAGGTTCAGGCCATGCTCGGTCTCGAAGTTTCTGATGTCGAACCAGGTAAAGCCCCTAGCCTCCGCCACCATCTCCTTGACCTCATCAAAGTCCTCTAGGCTCTCCTCGGCCAGGAGGGAGATGGCAAAGCCGCCTATGATATCGTCGTGGGGTTCCAGGGCTAAAAGGAAGGTCCAGTCACCGACTTTCAGCTCCTTTTGGCCCTCAAGCTTCAGCTCATCAGCCAGATTCTTGTCCAGGCAGACCCCATCTGCCGTTGCGCGCATGGCCTGGAAGAGGGGGGCCTGGACACCTATCACGTCGTCGATCAAGGCCTGCCACTGATCGTAAGTAAGGTTGTACATCCCATACGCCCCCACGTGCCTCTGGTTATAAAGGTGGTGGCAGGAATCTGCAGCTTGGATGTCGACCCAGATAAACGATCCCCCTTTAAGGGCTCAAAAACTTTTTCCGTGCAGCTTTGGATACTCCTATCTTGTAAACCGATGAAAGACGAGGAAAGATGCGCATTCTGATTACCGGAGCAGGCGAAATAGGCGCTATGGTGGCTGGCGAGCTATACGAGGAGCACGATGTGACGATCATAGACAGAGACCCCTGCGCGTGCGCCCGCCTGGCAGACATGGATGTGAGGGTGCTCCAGGGAAACGCCGCCAATGCCCAGCTTCTCATCCAGGCAGGGGTTAGAGAGACAGATATAGTTCTGGCTGTGACGGGAAATGACGAGGTGAACATCATAACCTGCATCGTGGCCGGGCACATGGGGGTGAAGCAGACCATTGCCAGGGCCAGCAATCCCGAGTACATAGACCAGCCAGTGAAACACCGAAAACAGATTGGTATAGGGTACATGATCTGCCCCGAGCTGGTCATGGCCGAGGAGCTGGCCAGGACACTTTACTTCCCATCCATGCTCATGAACAGGGAGCTGGCCAAGGGAAAGGCCGAGCTCATCGAGTTCAAGGTCACCAAGAACATGCCCATCATCGGGCTTGTTAGGGACGCTATCCTGCCCAGGAACTGCAGGATCGTTGCCATCAACAGGGCGGGCGATATCGTTTTACCTCGTCCCGAGGACGAGATCTTTCCGGGGGATCACGTTATAGCCGTCTGCGACTCGGCCGTCCTTCCAGAGCTCAGAAACGCCCTCCACGAGAACGGCACCTCCCACAAGGTCATGATCATAGGTGGAGGAATGGTGGGGTTCTACCTTGCTAACCGGCTAGAGAAGATGGGCTTTGACCTGAAGGTGGTGGAAATCAACGCCGAGAGATGCAGGGAGATCGCAGACAAGCTCTCCAACACCATGGTCCTCAACGGCGATGGCACGGACATATCCCTTCTAGGGGAGGAGAACGCTGGGGAGATGGATGTGGTCTTTGCAGTAACCGGCCTGGATGAGAAGAATCTCTTAGCCTCCCTTTTGACCAAGCAGCTTGGGGCCAGGAAGATCATATCCAGGGCCAACAGAAACGCTTACATTACGCTATTTGAGATGGTGGGAGTGGACAGGGCCGTAAGCCCTGGCCAGGTTACGGGCGATGCCGTTCTGGAGCTCACCACCGGCGTCGAGGACGTGGTGACCTTAAGGGACGAGAAGGTGGAGCTCATAGACTTCACCGTTAGCGGAAGCTCCAGATCGGTGGGCAGATCCATAGCCAAAGAGATGCCCAGGGATTCAACCATAGGCATAGTTCTCAGGGATGGCAGGCCTTTAAACCTCGACAAGGATTGGAAGGTGCAGATCGGAGACGACATCATCATCCTCGCCCTCCAGCCAGCCATATCCAAGGTAAGGAAGCTATTTGCGTCTAAGGGATAGCTCCTTGAGCTTTTTTAAGTCCGAGACCAGGTCCTCCTGGAGTTCCCTCCTCCGAAGGACCGCTGCCGGATGGTAGGTGACCACGTACCTGTCCTGAAAGACCCGGCCGTGGAGGCCGGTCACCCCTTCTAATCCCAGGATGGCCTTGGTTGCCACATTGCCCATGAGCCCTATGGCCTCGGGCTTTATGGCATCTATCTGGGCCTGGAGAATGGGAAGGCACTCATCGATCTCCCCGGCCTTGGGCTTTCTGTTTCCCAGAGGCCTGCACTTTATGACGCTGGTTATGAAGATCTTGGACCTACCCAGCCCCGCCTGGGCGAGAGCCCTATCCAGCACCTTTCCAGCCCTGCCTACGAAGGGCCTGCCTGATAGATCCTCCTCTGCCCCCGGAGCCTCTCCCACCAGCATGATCTCGGCATCACAGGGGCCTTCTCCAGGAACCGTTTTGTGTCTTCCGGCCCCAAGGTCGCACCTCGTGCAGGCCTTGACGCCCTCGGCTATTCCTTCCAAGCACATCTCATCCATCTTTGTCGGCAAAATTACTTTATCCTTAGCAAAAATACCCCTGATGAAAATATTTCCCTTTCTATCTCTAAGACGAAAGGTTCTTATCCGCCCAATCCCTTCTACGCCATTAGGTGGTGCTGATGAGGTTTGCAGAGGTTACATACCCCTTAAGGAAGTTCGATGATCTGTATTACAGCATAGAGAGGATTGTCTACGGAAGAAGCCAGCTCGGAGGCTTCACCACAGAGGATATCTTCAACAACCTCAGGGATAAGTCCTTCTTTGGAACCCCTGAGAACCTGAACAGGTTTCTCATGGCCAATGCCAAGAAATACAAGATAATGAGAACTGATGGGACCTGGGAGCGCTACTGGTAGGCTGGTAGCACCCAATAGATCTCTTTTAAAGCCTTTCTGCTATTTATAGCCTATAATAATTCAAACAAGCCTTTGATTCGCTAAAGGATTCCTTTAAAAATGAAAGACGGGATCTTCTAGTATCTCATCAATGGAACTTCTCAGCGAAGAAGATGTTCCTGTCGTCGTTTCCAAGCTCCACAAATCTGCCCGTGGCCAGGATCTTGTGGCTGTACTTAAGCAGGGCGACTCTCGTCCCCGGCCCCACCACCGAGTCGGGGGGCAGTATGACATCCTCGCCTATGACCGGAATTCTCTGGTTCGATCTTCCGTCGGCCTGCTGGCCAGCGTCCACCCTGCTTCCTGCCTCCAGGGTCGAGTGTCTTCCCACTATGGCCTTGTTGAGAATCACGCCGCGCCTTATGTTGGAGAGGCTCATGACCATGCTCTTCTTGATCTCTGCGCCGCGGGCCACCAGGCTGTGGTGGCCTATGTGGGATTCTTCAATGACCGCACCCCTCTCTATCCTCACGTTCCTTCCTATGGAGACCCGACCGCGAAGCTCTATCTCCCCGGACTGGAGATCCTTCTCTATCTTGCTCAGGGTGGTAGGGTGGATCCACTGGCCAGGACGGTACTGGTGTTTGAAATTGAAGTTACCAACCTTTCCATTCAGGACGTCCATGGCAGCCTGGTGCAGCCTCTCGGGGGTGCCTATGTCTATCCAGTAGCCTGGGACGGGGTAGCCATAGACGGGATAGCCCTTCTCCGTCAGGTAGGGTATGAGGTCCCCCCCAATGTCCCTGGCCGCGTCGCCCATCTCCTGGAGGATGCCCCGGATCTTGGGAGAGAAAAGGTAAAAGGCGGTGTTGATCATGCGGCTGGGCTCATTGCCGGCCTTCGGCTTTTCAACAAAGCCTCTTATCCTGTAGTTCTCATCTATGTCCACGACGCCGTACTGGGAGAGGTCCTCCCCGGGCGCCAGCTTTTTTAAAGCCACGGTTAGGACTGGGTCCAGTGAGTGATGGAACGCCATGAACTTTTGTAGATCTATGTCTATGAGGTTATCCCCAGATACCACCATGACGTCATCATTAATGTCAAAATAGTTCGCGCAGTACCTGAGGGAATCGGCGCTGCCTTTATCATCGTACTTGGGCTGATAACAGAATTCCTCGGAATTGTCTAACCCCAGGCGCTTGAAGAAGCCCTCCCCAGCCTTGAAGTAGTTGCTCAGGTCCAGGGTGTTGCAAGCCCCCTTGCTCCCCAGTATGAACCTTCTGCACCCTTGTATGGCCAAGGTTCTGAAGAGAACGGCTATTATCGCCGAATCACAGATCTCCACCAGAGGCTTGGGGTGATCTAGCGTCAGGGGATACAGCCTGGTGCCCGATCCCCCTACAGTGGCTAGTACTTGGGGATACATACATCATCAGGTGATTTGCCTCAAATTATTAAGCCTGTCGATTCAGAGAGCTTCATCGCCCTTCACATAATAGCCCTTCAGTACCCCCTCATCATCCTTAAGATGATCCGGGCGACCATGAAGGTTAATAGGAATATGATGGCGTAGATGACGGCTGAGTTCAGATCCATGGCACGTCCTTTGATTTCTTCAAGCTTAAATGCTTGACTGCAAAAAGTTGATCTGCTAAGGGCGATCTCTAGCGCGGAAGGAGGCTTACGGCATGCAAGTCACAAGGCAGAGAGAGGACGTAGATAAGGCATTAGAGCATTTCCGCAAACTGCTGGAGGCGCAGCTGTCACGGGTAGAGGCCATGAAGGCCGGAGTGGGCTGGGTGGATTACTCCAAGCAGGTGCCCATAATCATAGGTGTGGTCGGTGGGGACGGAATCGGCCCCTACATAACAGCCGAGGCAGTCAGAGTTCTCAAATATCTTCTCCAGGAGAAGATAGCTCAGGGGAAGGTCGATATCAGGGACATAACGGGCCTGACCATCGAAGAGAGAGCCAAGGCTATGAAGGCCCTGCCTGAAGAATCCTTAAGCACCTTGAAAGAATGCCACGTCATCCTCAAAGGACCTTTAACCACTCCTAAGAAGGGCGACCCCTGGCCCAATCTAGAGAGCGCCAATGTCTCCATGAGGAGGGAGCTGGACCTCTTTGCCAACGTGCGACCGGTCAAAGTCCCTGAGCAGGGCATAGACTGGATTTTCTACAGGGAGAATACCGAAGGCGAGTACGTTCTGGGAAGCAAGGGCTTCAATGTGACCGATGACCTGGCCGTGGACTTCAAGATCGTCACCACCCAGGGCTCGGAGCGGATCATACGCCTGGCCTTCGACTACGCCAAGAAGAACGGCATCAAGAAGGTCTCGGCTGTGACCAAGGCCAATGTGGTCAAGACCACGGATGGAAAGTTCCTGGAGATGGCCAGGAAGATCTCCAAGGAGTACCCCGATATCCAGTTCGACGACTGGTTCGTGGACATCATGGCCGCCAAGCTGGTGGATGAAAAGAGAAGAAAGGACTTCAAGGTCATAGTTCTCCCCAACCTGTACGGCGACATCCTCACAGATGAGGCAGCTGAGTTCCAGGGAGGCGTCGGGACTGCAGGAAGCGCCAACATCGGCAAGAGGTACGCCATGTTCGAGGCCATCCACGGCTCGGCTCCGAGAATGGTCGAGGAGGGTCGCGCCATCTACGCAGATCCTTCGTCCATCATGAGGGCGGCGGTCATGCTTCTGAGGCACATAGGCTTCGTGGAGAAGGCCAATAAGTTCGAGATGGCCCTCGATATCTGCGGCCAGTTCGAGCACAAGGTCAAGCTGACAGGAAGGTCCGACGGGGCCACAGGGGCCCAGTTCGCAGACTACGTCATGGAGACCATAAGATCCCCTAACCTGGAGGTCCGCTGGAAGTCATACCAGAGATAAAGATTTAATTAAATATGACCAACACCAATACGTGGAGAACCTCGCTGAAGCGTTTCTAAAGTTGAAGGATGATGACCTAGCGACCTTAAAGGGCATTGAGGTCGGTATGCGGAGGTACGAGTGGGTTCCAACCACTGAGATCTCCCGTATATCCGGCCTCGATCCATCTAGGGTCGAGTACAGGTTGGATCTTCTAAATGAGAGGGGCCTGGTGACCAGGGAGACCCTTCACTACCTCGGCTACCAGATCGATTTTCTGGCCTACGATCTCCTGGCCCTGGACGAGCTCGTAAGAAGGGATGCCGTCATCTGCATAGGCCCAAAGCTCGGAGTGGGAAAGGAGTCGGTGGTCTACGAGGCCCTGGGCCATGAGGACCTTCCCCAGGTGGTCAAGTTTCACAGAGAGGGCAGGACCAGCTTCAAGCGCGTAAGGAGGCTCAGGGAGCACCTCAAGGACCTGCCCAGATTCTCCTGGCTCTACGCATCAGCCTTGGCAGCTAGGCATGAGTTCCAGGTCATGGATAAGCTCTACCCCCAGGTATCGGTACCGAGGCCTGTAGCCCACAGCAGGCATGCCCTTGCTATGGAGAGAGCCTGCGGTATTGAGCTCTCTCGGGCCAATATCCAGAATCCTGAGGAGGCCCTGGTGGCAGTCTTGGATGAGGTAGCCAAGGCCTATTCTATCAAAGTTATTCATGCAGACCTTAGTGAGTTCAACATCTTCGCCTCAGAGGACGGGGTGGAGATCATAGACTGGCCCCAAGCCGTGTCCACGGATCATCCCAATGCCGCAGAGCTTCTGGAGAGGGATGTGGCTAATGTTTTGAGATTCTTCGAGCGCAAGTACAAGATCAAGGCCGATCTGGCCCAGGCTCTGAGCAGAATCAGGGGAGAGCCCCTGAAGGAGGCAGCCTGACTTGGCCATCTTCGGAGTGGATATAGCCAGCGGATCTCCCAGCGGAAGGCATCCTCCAAGTTATTCTGTCTTCGTTCTGGACGGCGACAGGAGCTACAGCTATCACATGATCAGTAGATACAAGCTCATGCGCATCATCCGCCAGCAGCAGCCTGAGGTCGTGGCCCTGGACAACGTCCACGAGCTGGCCTCGGATAGAGCGGCGCTGGTGAGGCTGCTCAAACAGTTCCAGCCGGGAACGAAACTCGTCCAGGTCACGGGAGGTGAGAAGGCCGAGGCATTGACCAAGATCGCCAAGTGGCACGGCATGATCTTCGACCGCTTAAACCCGTTGGAGGAGGCCGAGGCCTGTGCCAGGCTCGCAGCCAAAGGCATCGGCCAGGCCCTCTCGGCCTTCGAGGACAGGACCTACGTCAAAGTCAGCCGCAGGCGATCTCCAGGCAGGGGAGGATGGAGCCAGAACAGGTACTACAGAAAGATCCATGGGGCAGTCAAGGGGCTGTCTAGGGAGGTAGAAAAGCAGCTCAGAGAGGCGGGGCTGGATTACACCAGCCGGGCGGTGGAGGGCATTGGAGGCTACACGAGGGCCGAGTTCGTGGTGGACGCTCCCAGGGAGAAGGTTCACCTCAATCCCGGCTACTACTCCGATGCCCAATATAGAGTGGATGCGGTGGAGAGGCCCAAGCTACAGTTCACGCCCCTGGTCAGAAAGCGGGGCTACATAATCGTAGGCTTAGATCCCGGAACGACCACGGGAATCGCCGCCCTGAATCTCAAGGGCGAACTCATAGACATCATAAGCTCTAGGGAAATGTCCTCTTCGGACGTCATAGTGTGGATAGCAGCCAGAGGTAATCCCCTCATAGTGGCTACCGATGTCTTTCCAACCCCCGGAGCCGTGGAGAAGGTTAAGCGGTCCTTCAATGCGGTTCTTTATTCCCCTGGGGCGGATGTGCCCGCCGAGGAGAAGATCGCCCTGGCCAAGGAGTACGGGTACAAGAACGACCACGAGCGGGACGCCCTGGCGGCGGCCTCCAGCGCATTTAAAAAATACAAAAACAAATTTTCTCAAGTAGAGAAGAAGGTACCTCCTGAGGTGGACCAGGAGGAGGTCAAGGCTCTGGTGGTTAGGGGAAGGTCGGTGGAGAATGCCGTGGCTGAGCTTACTCCCGTGCCTGAGGCGGTGGCCATGCCCGAGGCACAGCATCAGCCGGAGGTCTGCGCAAGCCCAGATGCAGAAGCTGTCGTTGCCCATAAGGCCCAGGTTCAGCAGTTGAGCGAGCAGGTCAGGACACTCAGAAGCTACATAGAAGACCTGAGGTCCGATTTGGGCGAGAGGGACGAGGCCCTGGCCAGGATGAGGCAGAAGCTGGACCGCGTATCGGATAAGGCCTCCAGGGAGATAAAGCGGTGTCACGAGATCAAGATCAGGGATAAAGAGATAGAGCGGCTGAGTGGCCTTCTGCGCTCTGAGAGGAAGTACAATAAGAAGCTCAAGAAGGAGCTATCCTTCAAGAGGAAGACCGAGAAGGTGGTCGAGAGGGTGGAGGAGATCCAGGGCTATAAGAGGCTCAAACCAGTGGAGGTTTTCTCCAAGGAAGCCGTCTCCAGGGCCACCGAGCGCTGGGAAATCAGTAAGGGTGATTTGATACTTCTGGAGAACCCAAGCGGAGGTGGCCCTAACACCGCAGATCTCCTCATGGAGAGGGGCATCGAAGCCGTGATTCTGGTGGGGGAGATGTCCCCGGCGGTCATGGAGAGGTTTGAGGCGAAGGGGGTGCCGGTCTTCTCCTCCAAAGACCTGCCTGTCAGGAAGATCGATGGTATAGCTTTCGTCAATCCCCTGGAGGTGGAGGCGGCCAGGGCAAGGTTGACGGAGAAGATGAAGGCCAGGCAGGCGGAGAAGAAGAACAAGTGGCTGGAGGGCATTATTCAGGAGTATAGGACGGAGAGGAAGAAGGAGGAGAAGAGGAAGCTTCGACAGTAGCCGATATGTCACTAAGGTTGTTGATCGTAGCCTGAAGTCTTAAGGCTTTAGGATGAGGTCTCTTAAGCCAATAGGGATATCTCTTATCCTCTTCTTTCGATATGATTGACTGTTCTTACCCAAGGGATGGGCTGGCTTAACCCTGAGGTGTGTCAATGAAATATTGATCACATCACCATTAACCTCAAGGATCTAACACATTATGCCGCCAATCTCCCATGAGTCGAACACTTGTGTTATATTTAACTCAGTATTCATATCGGTCTTTATTAAAATTGACAGCTGATAAGCTCGTTGAGCTAAAGGCTATCGATTCCATCTATACCATGAGCGTTCAAAGGATCTTAAAAAAGGGAAATCAAGCCCTGGCTGAAGACTCGATGGCACATAGTTAAGATAACGAGCGATTTCATATGGCGTATGGAATATATATTGGACCAACATGGGCAACCATATAACCTAAAACATCCCTTAATCTGCTTTGATGAAAGGCCTTGCCAGTTAATAGACGACTATTCTGGTACCCATACCGATGAAGCCAGGAAGGCCAAAAAAGACGGCTACGAATATCGCCATAATAGTACTTGCTGCGTCTTTATCGCGTTTGATACTCATGAAGGTAAGAGGGCAACCTGTTTTAAGAAACATAGGACCCTAGTAGATTATTCGGATTTCATGAAAGGAATTGCTTTGCGATATCCTGACGCAGAATCCATTAAAGTTGTTAAGTATAACCTCAATACTAACTCCGCTAGCCCCTTTTATGAATCATTTTCGCCTGAAGAAGCTTTTGAACTTATCAAGACGTTTGAGTATCAAGTTCAGTAAAACTAAATCCAGAGAAAAAAAACTCCATAGGCATTACCTTACGATTCATAATTAATGTTAAGATATACTAGTTGGATATACTGGAACCGGTAGGCTCTCTTTCATCTCCTAAATAAAGCTCATGGTCCATTCATTACATCATTTTGGGAATTTAAAATCGATTTCCAGAATTCAAATTGCCCCCTTTAGCCGATTGATATAGAAACCTACGCTTTTGTCGACAAACCCCTATATTTCATATATAATAGGAAAAGTTAAATTAGATCAACGAACAATGATATTTACTGGAATTAAGCTATGGACGCGAGAGAATTTTTAATTGGAATATGGCTTATGGCTTGCGGTAATGGTCACTCTTCTGGCGCTCCTGGCTTATATGGTATACCAGGGAGGTCTGGAAGGCTTTAGAGTGATCTCGTTGACCACTTCAGCTTGGTGCTTCTTTTCTGCCTTAGGCTTAATGGCCCTGAGATATTCGGGGATTAAGTTGTTCGAAGATTGAACCTTAGATACACATTTACGTTCGATTCAAGAGGCTTTTGAGCACGGCAGCCTAAGGGTTGAGGAAAGAGCAATCTGAATAAGATGGTTCTTTGTTGGTAGCAACAGTGAAAACGAACGTTCTGGAAGTCCACCTGTCTAGAGATCTCCAATCAAGAATGCGCTCATACGATGCGTGATCTGCCATCACCCGCCTTCGGTAGGGACTTTCCACTAAGATCTATTAGAGGTCGGTTCACGAGATTTAGCAAAATAGACCATCAGCACCTATTTTGGGGGTAATTCATGTCACCTCAAAGGCGGTCACAAAGGATCTCCCCACTTCACCTTCAAGGGGGAACTCCACCAGGTAAAGCTCCGTTGGCTACTTGATTAGCCACTGCCTCCTCGATGGTGGAACCCTGGCTTATTGTCCCCATCTCGGAGCATTCAGCGATGTACATGTCTTCTTCTTTGTGTATCATCGCAGTCAAGATCGACATGAGATTACTTCTTTTCTTTTTATGACCAAAATAATTATGCCTTTTCATTTAATGTGCAAATAAATTGAGTTATACTCTATTAATCTCTGCCAATCTTTCAGGCCCCTCCATAAGCTCCGTCCCCACCAGCAACGCATCCGCTCCCGCCCCAACCATCCTCAAAGCATCCTCTCTGCTGTGCACCCCACTCTCCGCCACCAGAAATATTCCCGCATCCTTCGCCGCAGGCGCCAGCCTCTCGAAGGTCCCTAGATCCACCTCTAAAGTCTGAAGATTCCGGTTATTTATCCCCAGGATCTTGGCATCGGTCTTCAAGGCCAAGCTCAGCTCC